>NZ_JBLLVA010000040.1:0-30053 GCF_047739745.1 Borborobacter xinjiangensis
ACAACGCATCGTGGACCGGGCGCATTTTGTCGGTGTCGCCGGTGCCGATGGTGTGGTGCGGGCCGCCGCGCCCATCGACATTCTCCCTCCCACCCTGTTGCGTCCGCTTGCAGAATACGAGGCGGTTGTCGGAGGGGGCTGGTGATGACGACTGTGGATCACGACCTCCTGATCGCAACGCTCGACCGGCTGAAGCTGACAGCGATCCGCGACCAACTTGACACGCTGCTGGACGAGGCGGCGCGCTCGAAGATGACCTTGCGCGAGGCGCTGGCCTTCTTGGTGTCGCGCGAGATCGCTCGCCGCGACGAGCGGCGCATCTCCATGTCGAGCAAGCTGGCGCAGTTCCCGTTCGTACGCGAACTGGACAGCTTCGACTTCGATGCTCAGCCATCGCTGGATCAGGGTCAGATCAGGGAACTGGCTACCTGTCGCTGGATCGCGCACGGCGACACAGTCCTGTTCCTCGGACCTCCAGGCACGGGCAAGACCCATCTGGCTGTCAGTCTCGGCCGCGAGGCGATCCGCCAGAATTACAACGTGCAGTTCGTCACGGCCGCCACGCTGGTCGCAATGCTGGCCAAGGCACACAGCGACGGCACGCTCGACAAACAGTTGACGATCCTGTCGCGACCGAAGCTGCTGATCATCGACGAACTGGGCTATCTGCCCTTCGAGGCCAATGCCGCCCATCTGTTCTTCCAACTGGTGTCGCGGCGCTACGAGAAGGGCTCGATTCTGATCACCTCCAACCGTTCGGTGGGAGAATGGGGCAATGTCTTCGGTGATCCTGTGGTCGCCACCGCCATTCTGGACCGCCTGCTGCACCATTCGACGGTGATCACCATCCGGGGCGACAGCTATCGCCTGCGCGAAAAACGCCGGTCCGGCCTTCTGCAGAAAACCGGATCGGCGCCAGAGACCAACGAAACCACGAACCAATGAAAGGGGGTTAGTTCTTCAATTCGAAAAAGGGGTCAGTTCCTGGATTCGCTTGACAACCACGCGGCGGTCTTGAACGCCGATAGGCGTGATTGCGAAATTCTGAGTATCAGGAGAACAGCCCCAGCCTTCGGTCTGTGGGCGGCTTTCCTTGATCAAGGTGGGAACGTTTTTGGCACCGGTTCATCTAAACAGGCAAACAGGCGCCCGATCTTGCCGATTGACGGTTCTTCATAAGGAAACGCAGGCGGCGCCAAACAAGTTCTTTCCGAGCGACGGAAGACCGCTCCGTAGCGGCAGCGCTCGCAGACACGGAGACGGCGGCGACCGCAACAGTTCGACCCGGCAACCGAGCAACAGAAGTGAAGCCAGCCCGCCGGGACTGGCAAAGGAGACAGGCATGCGTACCGGGACCGATCTGACGAAGCGCAATCCGAAAAGCGCCGCCAGCATAGCTGGCCATCCCATCCATCCAATGCTGATCCCGTTCCCAGTCGCTTTCCTGGTCGCAACACTCGCCTGTGACCTGATCTTCTGGCGCACTGGGAACGCTGCATGGAGCACGGCAAGCCTGTATCTTCTTGGCGCCGCCCTCGTCATGGCGGCCCTCGCCGCGCTTGCTGGACTCACGGACTTCCTCGGCGAGAGCCGCATACGCACCCTTTCGGCCGCTTGGCACCACATGATCGGCAACGTTATCGTCGTATTGCTGTCCCTCTGGAACTGGTTGCTGCGCTACACCGGGGGGGAAGCCGCCGTCCTGCCGACCGGGCTGATCATCTCCATCGCTGTCGTGCTCGTCCTGCTTTACACGGGCTGGCGCGGCTGGGAGATGGTCTATCGCCACCGGGTCGCGATAGCAGACGAGACGGAATGATCAAGTGCTGCAGGTCCCGGAAAGCTCTGCCTGGGCCGCCTCTAGCGTCATATTCGAGCCTCCCAGCAGTGATGTGAGCAACGGGGTTTTGGATGCTGGGGTGATCGATGTTGAAGAGGCCGTCCTTGCCCTGGACCGCTTCCTCGGCCTTGCGCTTCCGAAACCTCGAAACATCACGCGCCCAGCGCAATCTGACCTCATCGCCAAGACAGCGTGATCTTCTCTTCGGCAAGGATGCTCCTCACATCCGCCTCCTCTTACTTGCGGCGTCCGCCAGTCGCACGCGAGCGCTTTCGGCGGTTTCCACCGAACGGCCCTGAAGGTGCCCATGGCGGGCATGGAGGACGGTGACATGACTGGCTGCCAAAATTGTTTGGTTGATGGTGACCGGTCCTCGGCGCGCGACTTGCTTTCGACGAACATCGTTCGTGGTCGTCCGGCCGTGACGCCTTCAGGATCGACCGTCATGATCAGCACCTCGTTCTGCGTCCGTGCCGAGCTCCGCCAGATCGCCGAAGGTGCGTACCGGTACCGAGCGGCGAACCGCCGAACTCATTCCTGCCCGGCGGCGCCAGCCGCCGCGAGCGACGATGCGGACCTCCGTCAAAAGCCGATCGATTGTCGTCGGGCTTGCCGTCAGCAGCTTGGAGCGGAGTGCGTCATCCAGCCCAAGCCGGCCGTGCCGCTCAAGCGCCGGCAACAAGATCGGTATCAATGGTCGCAGCCGTTTGGAGCACAGCCGCTCCGATGCCTCAGCGCCTGGCGGACATCGCTGCCATAACGAAGGCTGTGGCTCTTGTTGCCGGATGGCTTCTTCTCACGACGGCCCAGAACCCGGATCGCGTGCTTCCGGTGATAGCCGGTGACCGCGACGAACTCATCCAGAATCCGGCCCTTGTCGTCGCGGCGCGCCACCCGATAACGCTCGACGATCGCCGCTGTCAGTTCCGACCGTGTCGCCACGCTGCGGGTCCATCGCCAGCAGGTGAGCGCATTCATGCTAGAAGGACCGTAGTCGCCCAAATCGAGGGCGACTCCTGCCGCGTTTTATGATTAATGGGAGCATCAAAGAGAGGGGGGCGATGCGCCAAGAACGAACTAGTGAGGCGTCGGCAGCGGCGGATGATAAGCTGAAAAGTCACGCGCTAAGATCGGCAGAGGTCACCTTGGCAATAAGCATTCGTGTCGATGGCGAATATCCGGACGACGACGATGCCCACGACATCGTGCTCACCGCTCAGCGATTGTTTGCGTCAGCGGATGTGAACATGGTGAAGGTAGTACCTCCCGGCGAAAGCCGTGCAGCATCGCCTATGCTGGGAACTGCCGATGGCGGTGGTGAGGAGAAGCGCCACGGCCGAAAGGTTCCACTAACCCTGCTGCCGGACCCGCAAAATTTATAAAAGCGGCAGCCTTGTCCCGATTTGGGACATACCTAGATTCTGTTCCGTGCAAGACTCCTAAGACTGCATGGGCTCGTCGCTGACGTCCTGACAAACTCCCACCGGCTGGGCGTTCGAGGAAACCTGATCGCGAACGCAACTCCTCGCAAGCGGTCAGGCCCGCTTAAGAGGCGATGATGAAACCGCCGTGAGAGATAATGTCTATGTCATTGATGGTGTTGTGGTTGCCGCCGAATCCATCCCACCGCCGAATAGTTGTAGATGCGAATATGAGGAATATTCAGTGTTCCGTGCAGTCGGCCGCCTCCGATCCGATTGCCCTGTTTACCAGCGTGGAGTGGTGGACATTGCCGGTGGTTCCCGGAGGGCGATGGATTTGCGGCCTAGTAGCCATGCCTAAACTGCCTTGTCGGTGAGGAGTATTGGTGGTTACCTCCGATGGGTGGAGGGACCGATGTGAACGACTTTAATTTATCTGCATCCCAGATGGCGATGGGATGTGGACGGTTTGGGATGTTCTTAACAACGAGCCCGCAAAGCTGACCGGGAAACCTTTGGTCGGCTTGCACCGCCTTCGAGCCGAAGCCGTGCGCGACCTACTGGAATCGATTCTTTCAAAACCGCACCGAAAGGCAGGAGCAGAGATAGAGCTCTAACCCTCGCCATTCCATTCAGATATTGCGACGCCCACACCTTCTGCGTGCCTTCGACACAGCGATACAATCTATGATGACCCTGTCCGCGCAGATGCTTGACCAGCATTGCAAGGGTGATTAGGCGCCAGAGCTCGTCCACTGATAGCGCAGCAATGACATAGCCCCAAGCTCCTTCTTTATGCCCCACTGTGTCATGGTGCAGTCGACTTTTCAAACGGCCAGTCTTCCAGACCGCTTCACCCTCAATTGGGATGCCCGAATTTCTTGAGAGTGCCGCCATGCTGAATGGACGCTTCCAATCCCCGTACCAATTCGTTGCCGAAGATTGCCCCTTCCGTGTTCCGGGCGCGGTGAAGCGAGCCGTGCTCTTCTTTCTGTGCAAGCATGTCAACGGAAGAGCGATCTCGACTGCTCTCTGGTCAAAGAATTGCGGAGCAGCGTTCCTGATTGCAAGCTCACCGACGATCAAATCGAGGAGTATGCTGTTCGAACGGCCATACGGGAGGAATTCGCCATCAAGTTCGATCGTAAAATGGGTGGTTCGCAGCGGGATTTTTAGAAGTTTGGGCCGTGCTCCCCACGATTGACATTCTGGGAAAACATCTTTGAAGACCGGCTGACGCGTACACCGAGAAGGCATGTTTCGGCGCGCGCGTCGGTCACGGATGGGTTTGCCACCCTGGGCAAGCATCCCATCGAGCGTAGCATCAACGGATCCATGGTGGCTGCAATGACGTCCAGCTTCAACGTGCATAATGTGTACGTTATGAGCAACTTATGGGCCGTGGAGCCAAGCTGCGGTACCGGCAGCCTGACCTTTGCATTGGCAAAGTTCCCCGATCTGGCCCAGATTACGGCGATCGACTTTTTGCCGGGATTTGTCGAGGCGGCGACACGGCGCTACACTGACTCGCGGATCAAAATCGGCCAGGCGGATGCCTGTGCTTTGCTTGCCAACAAGACGGCGCGCACCGCCTGGGCGCTGCTGACGCGAAAGGAGAGCTACGCCGCCGGCTGATTTACACCGGCGAGCTACGGATTGCCGCCGACACGGCGATGAGAGCGAGGTAGATAACTGATGGCACAACGGCACGTGCGCCCCCTTCACGGTCACCGTCACGCCGTCCAGCAGGACGACCTCGTGGCTCCAGTCGAACTGGTAGGCTTCGCCCGGCGCGAAGCTCAGGGGGATATAGGCCTCCGCCGCGGCGCTGCCGCGTTGCTCTTCCCAATCCTGCGCATGCCGCCATCCGTGCCAGCGGCGAGATAGCCGCATGGGCGTTTTCGAACAGAGCCTCAAAGTCGCCGACCGTTTTGGACATGATCTCCAACGGTTCATCCATGCCGATGCTCAAGAAAATCCTTCATGGCTGCGACCGTTTCCTCGGGAGCGCTGAGGTTGGGGCAGTGGCCTGTGGCGTTGAGCAGAACGAAATGGCTGCTGGGTATTTCGGTTGCGACGTATTCGCCCACTGTCCTCGGCGCGATGACGTCTTCCGAACATTGCAGCACCAGACACCGCGCCTTGATAAAAGGCAAATCAGCCCGGTTGTCTGAAAGAAAGGTGACGCGAGCGAACTTCTTTGCGATTTCCGGATCCGTCCTGCAGAAGGAGTTGGTGAGTTCCTCGCCCAGTACCGGTCGATCTGGATTGCCCATGATGACAGGAGCCATGGCCTGCGACCAACCCATACTAGAAAGTCGAGAAGCTCATGAATCTGCTCCTCGCTAAATCCGCCGGCGTACTCCCGATAGTCTATATAGCGGGGAGAAGGACCAATCATAACAAGTTCATCGAAGATGTCAGGCGCTTTAAGAGAGACGATCGCGCCAATCATTGCGCTGACCGAATGGCCAACGAAGACGCCGTGAATAATGTCGAGCTCGCCGCAAATCTCAATGAGGTCCTCCGCGTAGCCTTCGAGGGACCGATATCTCTCCGGGCGATAAGCGGAAAGATTGGAGCCGCCACAGCCGACATGATCGAACAGCACAATGCGGAACTGCTCTGCGAAGGCTGGCCAAACGAAGCGCCACATGTTCTGATCGCAGCCGAATCCATGCGCGAAGACCATTGCTGTCTTCCCGCTGCCCATCACCTTCACATTGTTCCGCAGCAGAGCGCTCAAAAAATCCTCCCTGGCGCCGCGTTGCTCACGCGCCGCCCAGTTGTATGCAGTCGCACGCCAGGCGAGCCGAGCATGCTCACAAAAAAGAGTGATCTCCGTGAGATTTCTCCATCCTAGCAGGTCGCCGCAGTTTGCACACCCCGCCGTTCCGGCCCTTATCCGCCAGCGAAGAAAACTGTCAGGGCGGAACAACTTGGAGACAAACGCGTTTGGAGGAGCTAGCCGTGCGCACGGCCGGGGCGAAGGCATGTCAAACGTCGAAGAATTCCCGATTGGGAGAGGCAGATTCACTGAGTTCGACGCGCTCGTAGCAGCGGCTCCGACTGCGCTCGATGCCATTCCGGGTGCCGTCTATCTTTGCGACCACGAAGGTTGGCTGATCCGGTATAACTCGGAGGCGGCCGCTTGGGGGCAAACCCCCAACTTGAATGGGATTAGGGAGCGATTCTGCGGCTCCCACAGGCTGTTCCTCCTCGATGGTACCCCTTCCGGAGGATTGTCCGATGGCCGATGCTGTGCGATCCGGCACGGCCACCAGAAACGCAGAGGTCGTAATGGAGCGACCTGACGGCACGCGCTTCACGGCTCTGGTCAACATTCGCGCGTTGAAGGATCACGAGGGCAACATACAGGGCGCGATCAATTGCTTCCAGGATATCTCGGCGCACATGGCAGTGGAGGATGCGCTTCGGAGCAAAACCAGCGAGCTTGAGGACTTTTTTGAAAACAATGCCGTCGGCCTTCATATCGTCAGTGGCGAAGGCATTATCTTGCGAGCCAACCAAGCCGAGCTTGATCTGCTAGGGTACACGGCTGGGGAGTATGTTGGGCGTCATATCGCAGAGTTCCATGCCGACGCGCCCGTTATCGGCGACATCCTCCAAAAGCTCTCCTGCGGCCAAAGGCTCGACCGCTATCCTGCGCGTCTTCGGGCAAAGGATGGCTCCGTCAAGCACGTTTTAATCACGTCGAACAGCCGGTTCAGTGACGGGAAGTTTGTCAACACGCGCTGTTTCACGATGGACATCACGCACATGCGAGAAGCCGAACGTGCTCGCCGTGAAAGTGAAGAACGTCTAGCCGCGACTTATGAGGCGGCGACGGTCGGTATCGCTGAAGCCGATAAGACCGGCCGCTTGCTGCGCGTCAACGACGCGCTTTGCAAGATGCTCGGGCGTTCACGCGACCAGCTTCTGGCCATGACATTCTTTGACTACACGGACGAAAACGATCGCGCCGAAGATGCTGCAAACTATGCGAGGCAGGTTAAAGGTGAGCTGGACAGCTACGTTATTCGTAAGCGCGCTCGGAAAGCAGACGGCACCGTGGCCTTCTTCGACGTGCACGGATCCGTCGTGCCTGACCAAGAGGGACAGTTTCTCTACGGAGTCCGTGTGCTGCAGGACGTAACTGAAGCGAAGCGCATGGAGGATCGCATTCGCGAAAGCGAACAGCACATGCGCGATCTCCTCGAGGGCTTGCCGGCCGCCGTATATACCACAGATGCAAATGGCCGGATTACGTTCTTCAACAAGGCTTGCATCGACATGGCGGGTCGAACCCCGCAGGTGGGCGACGAATGGTGCATCATTTGGCGACTTTATACTCCCGACGGCGCGCCTATGCCGCACGATCAATGTCCTATGGCGGTAGCTCTTAAGGAAGATCGCGTGGTCCGCGGCGTCGAGGCTGTCGCGGAGCGACCTGACGGAACATTTGTGCCCTTTATACCATATCCAACCCCGCTGCATGACTCTGAAGGCAAGTTGATCGGCGCAATTAACATGCTCGTGGACATCACCGAGCGCAAGGAAGCGGAAAACCGCCAGAAGACGCTGATCGACGAGTTGAATCATAGGGTGAAGAACACGCTGGCGACAGTACAGTCGTTGGCGACGCAGACCGCGCGGCATTCAGACAGTCTGACGGAATTCTCTGCGAGCTATGAGAAGAGATTGCTCGGACTTGCACGAGCGCACGATCTGCTGACGAAGCGTCTTTGGGGCGACGCTCCACTCGAGTTTCTGGTGCAAGAGGTGCTGTGCCCCATGGAGTCGTGCTCGGAGCAGAGGATGGAAATCCAAGGACCGCCGATCACGCTTAACCCGAGGGCCGCCCTCAGTATTGCGATGGCATTGAACGAAATCGCCATCAACGCCGCGAAACATGGCGCGTTCAGTTGTGACGGCGGTCAACTTTCGCTCACCTGGCAACTTCGTGAGGGGGAGAACTGCACCCTGGTGGACCTCAAGTGGCAGGAGCGCGGAGGACCTTCAGTGGAGGCGCCAACCAGGCGGGGCTTTGGCACGCGACTTATCGAACGTTGCATCGAACGTGATCTCAGTGGAGAGCTCGATCTGGTCTTTGAAGCGGGTGGCCTGTTCTGCCGACTGAGCGTTCCGGTTGGGGGTGTGGCAGTGCATGGCTGAGCTTGCCGGCATGCGCGCATTGGTGGTCGAAGACGAAGGCGTGGTGGCCTTGCTCAGCGAGGGCATGCTGGAAGATCTGGGCTGCGAAGTCGGGGTATCGGTGGCCTCGCTGGCGAAGGCTCTGACAGCGGACGACAGGTTTGATTTTGCAGTTCTCGACGTGAATCTCGATGGGCAGCTAGTTTTCCCGGTTGCCGAGATCCTGCGCAAGCGCGAGGTACCGTTCGTGTTCAGCACAGGGTACGGCCGAATAGGCGTGCCGGAGACCTTCAAGGACTGCCAGGTCTTGAACAAGCCTTTTACGCTTGAGGAAATGGAACGGAAGCTTCGTCTGGCGATGAAACGGTAACGGCGAGATCGGAATTCCAAGACTTGGGTAGATATTGCCTGGAGGGTGTCGATGAGTTTGAACGGGATGCGCATACTTCTCGTCGAAGACGAGGCTCTCGTCGCGATGTCAGTCGAAGACATGCTGGCAGACTTGGGCTGCGAAGTGGCGGCGAGCGCCAGCACCATCGACGAGGCGTTCGACAAGGCGCAGGCTGGAGGATTCGAGTGTGCGCTGCTCGACGTGAGTCTGGGTGGCAAGGCAGTGTTCCCCGTTGCCGAGATGCTCTCCGAGCGGGGTATTCCTCTCGCCTTCGCAAGCGGATATGGGCGCGCAGCACTGCCTGAGGCCTTCCAGAACTATCCGATTGTCTCAAAGCCCTTCCAACTCGAGGATCTCGCGGCGGCGCTGTCAACGGCTATGGCGAACAAGTAAGAAATTAATGAGCAAGTAGGCGATGCAAGATCAGTCCAGCGGCAACAGGGGCAGCTCCGAGTTTTTTGCTATCGATAGGCAAGTGATCGCACCCAGGTTCCTCGCCGGCGGCGGAGAGATGGGCGCGCTCATCCGGGGACACGACTGGGCGAGCAATCCGCTCGGCAGTCCAGAGGCGTGGCCACAGAGCCTTAAAACCGCAGTGCGGATCATGCTGACATCGCGCCAGCCCATCTGGATCGGCTGGGGCAAAGAGCTGATTTACCTTTATAACGATCCTTATAGATCAATCATCGGAGGAAAACATCCTTGGGCGCTCGGGAGGCCCACTGAGGAAGTCTGGCGCGAGATCTGGGCGGACATCGAACCCATGCTTACCACCGCCATGGGCGGGGTCGAAGGCACCTACGTTGAAGAACAGCTCCTGATCATGGAGCGGCACGGGTACGCAGAAGAGACGTATTACACCTTCTCGTACAGCCCCATTCCGGACGACGACGGCACACCCGGCGGTATTATTTGCGCAAACACGGACGACACCCAGCGTGTGATTGGCGAGCGTCAGTTGAAGCTGCTGCGCGAACTCGCGGCGCAAACCGCCGATGCCCGGTCATGGAGAGAGGCCTGCACGCGCAGCGTGTCAGCCCTCGCCAAAAATGCCCACGATCTGACATTTGCTTTGCTGTACATGGTCCCGCCGGGCGGCGACTGTGCGAACCTTGTGGCATCATGCTGCCTACCTGAAGGTCACGCTGCTGCACCGACGTCGCTGCCCGTTGAAGACCCCGCTCCGTGGCCCATGGCGGAGGCCATGCGCAAGCATGAACCGGTTCTGATCGATGATATCTCCCGAATATTCGGCGATACGGCACCCAAAGGCGAATGGGATCGACCCACCGAGAAGGCCGTGATGCTCGCGGTCCCGCCCTCCGGCGAGTCCGGTCGATCTGGCGTGCTTATCATTGGACTGAATCCTTACCGTCTATTCGACGATAGTTACCGGGGATTCTTGGGGCTTGCGGCAGGCCAGATTGCAGCGGCGGTGGCGAATGCAGATGCGTATGAAGAAGAGCGACGTCGTGCCGAGGCGTTGGCCGAACTCGACCGTGCCAAAACGGCGTTCTTTTCCAACGTCAGCCACGAATTCCGCACCCCCCTGACTCTCATACTCGGTCCTCTCGAGGAGCTCTTGGCCGGCAATGCGTCAGTCGAGGAGATGAAAAAGCAGGCTGAGTTGGCTCACCGAAACGGTACGCGTCTTTTGCGGCTCGTGAATAGCCTGCTCGACTTTTCGCGTATCGAGGCCGGCAGGGTTCGTGCGACATACCAACCGACGGATCTTGAGCAATTTAGCACCGAGATTGCTTCGAGCTTTCGGTCTGCCATCGAGAAAGCGGGTATGACCCTGTCATTGCGATGTCAGGCACTGCCGGAGCCCGTGTTTGTCGATCGCGAGATGTGGGAGAAGGTTCTCCTCAACCTTCTCTCGAACGCCTTCAAGTTTACGGTCGAGGGCGAAATCGTCGTGTCTGTGGGGCCATCCGATGACGGTCGCTGCGCCATCGTGAAGGTGAAAGACACCGGAATCGGCATTCCAGAAAGCGAGATGCCGAAGCTCTTTGAGCGCTTTAACCGTATCGAAGGCGCGCAAGGTCGCAGCTACGAGGGAAGCGGTATTGGCCTGGCACTCGTTCAGGAATTGGTCAAGCTACACGGTGGGCAGATCAGTGCCGAAAGTACGCTGGGGGTCGGCACCACCTTCACGGTGTCGCTACCATTCGGATATGAGCATCTCCCGCCGGAGCACGTCCAAGTCGAAACCGCCGGGTCGAGTGATATTTTAAAGGCGCATGAGTTTGTGGAAGAGGCTCTGCGCTGGCTGCCCGATGCCGTCTCCGACCTAGAGGCAGAAGGCGAGCTCTCGACCGCCGGGCTCGGCGCGATCGCAAGCCAGGACACCGTCAAGAATCAGTCAGGCAAGCGGATCCTGCTCGCCGACGACAATGCCGACATGCGGGCCTATGTCTGCCGCCTGCTGCAGGCGCAGGGATATGTCGTTGATATGGCGGGCGACGGTCAGGTTGCGCTCGAGGTTGCGCACAAGGCAAAACCTGACTTGATCCTGACCGACGTAATGATGCCGAAGCTTGACGGTTTCGAACTGCTAAGGCGCGTTCGCAAGGAGCCTGCGCTGGCAGAGGTTCCAGTCCTAATGCTGTCGGCCCGAGCTGGAGAGGAGGCGAAGGTCGAAGGCTTGGAAGCTGGTGCAGATGACTACCTGATCAAACCATTCGCCGCCCGCGAGCTTCTGGCGCGGGTGCACTCCAACATCCAGATGGCGGAAGTCCGCCGAGAGGCCAATCGCGCTGTCTTCCGAAGCGAGCAGCGATACCTGATGACGCAAGACCGACTGTCGTTGGCGCTTTCGACAGGCCGGGTGGCCGTCTTCGAGTGGTCAGTCGACAGCGACAGGTTGGCGATCCAAGGCCCGCTGGTTGAGGTCTTCGGAGTGACGAAGGCCGACGCCGAGGCCGGCCTTCCGCTCGACTCCTTCCTTCACGCGATCGACAAGCGGGACATTGACCATGTCATGTCCATCCTCGGCCGCTCGATTGACACCGGAGAGCCCTACGAGGCCGAATACCGGGTGCACGGCTCGGGCGAGGAGCGTGTCGTCGTCGCGCGAGGTAAGGTTGAGAAGGACGCCGATGGACGAAAGCGAATGGCTGGCGTCGTGATCGATATCACTGAGGAGAAACGAGCCAGCGCTCGCCTAAAGGAGCAGACCAGGGCGCTAGCGATTCTTAACCGCGCCGCCACCGCTATTTCGGGAGACCTGGATCAGAACAGGTTGGTGCAGACGATCACCGATGCGGCGGTCGAAATCACCGGTGCCGAGTTCGGCGCGTTTTTCTACAACGTCATCGACGAGCAAGGTGAGCGTTTTACGCTGTACACATTGTCCGGCGCGCCCCGTGAGGCGTTCTCGAAATATCCGATGCCGCGCAACACGCACGTCTTCGCTCCGACGTTTACGGGTGCCGCCGTTGTTCGTTCAGATGACATTACAAAGGACGAGAGGTATGGAAAGAATGCGCCACATTACGGAATGCCCGAGGGCCATCTTCCGGTTCGCAGTTACCTGGCCGCGCCAGTAAAATCCCGAAGCGGCGAAGTGCTCGGAGGTCTTTTCTTTGGACACTCTGGGGCGGGAGTGTTCGATGAAGTGGCCGAGGAACGCATCGTGGCGATAGCAGCCCAAGCCGCCATCGCTCTCGATAATGCGCGATTGTTTCAAGCGGCGGAGCGTGAGCTTCAACAGCGGCGGCGGGCGGAAGCCGACCTGCAGGAGCTCAACGCCAATCTCGAGGAGCGGGTAGCCGAAGAAGTGGCAAGACGGACCGCCGCCGAGGATGCACTCCGGCAGGCCCAGAAAATGGAAGCCATTGGACAACTCACTGGAGGTGTCGCCCACGACTTCAACAATCTCCTCACGGTCATCGTAGGGGGACTCGACACCATCAAGCGCAGTAAACCGGGCGACCACGCGCGCATTTCCCGAGCCGCGGAAATGGCTCTGCAGGGCGCAGAGCGTGCGGCAAGCCTCACAGGACGATTGCTTGCGTTTTCTCGGCGACAGCCGCTCGAGCCCAAGCCACTCGAGCTCAATGGTCTCGTTCGCGAAATGACAGAACTCCTGCACAGGACGCTCGGGGAGCAGGTCGAGCTGGAGGGCGTGCTGGCCCCGCGCCTCTGGACAGTAGAGGTCGACCAGAACCAGCTTGAAAGCGCAATTCTCAACCTCGCGGTCAACGCGCGCGATGCCATGCCGGAGGGTGGCAAGCTGACCATTGAGACCGCGAACACCGCACTCGATGAGAGCTACGCTGCGACTGACACTGAGGTTGTTCCCGGACAGTACGTGATGATCGCCGTAAGCGATACGGGCACCGGAATGCCAAAAGATGTTCTGGCCCGGGTCTTCGAACCCTTCTTCACCACGAAGGAAACCGGTCGCGGCACGGGCCTCGGTCTCAGCATGGTGTACGGCTTCGTGAAGCAATCAGGCGGGCATGTGACCATCTACAGTGAGGAAGGCCACGGCACGACCGTCAAGCTGTATTTCCCGCGCTATATGGGAAACGCGTCGGTCGATACAGCTTCGGCGGAGCCGGTCGTCCCAACAAGCAGCGAGGGCGAAGTCATTCTCGTGGTGGAGGACAACGATGACGTCCGGGCCTACAGCACCATGATCCTTTCAGAACTCGGATATATCGTTGTTGAGGCGCCGGAAGCGGATGCCGCGCTGAAGATCCTTCGCTCTGACCAACGCGTAGATATCCTGTTCACGGATGTCGTCCTGCCAGGAAAAAGTGGGCGCGTTCTTGCTGATGCCGCCCAGGAAGTACGACCGGATCTAAAAATCTTGTTCACGACGGGATATTCGCGCAATGCGATTGTCCATCAGGGCCGACTTGATGCCGGCGTCGAACTGATATCGAAACCTTTTACGTTTGAGCAACTGGCCTCGCGTGTCAGGGATTTGCTTGATAGACCGCGACGGTAATCGGGTTCGCGATGCTCGTTGGGGGAAGGCACGTTTCATAATGTTGGGATTAACCGCAGACTTCGGGACGCGTGCCGTTGTCTCAGATCGGAGGCGTTATGCAGACTACTGTAGCTATTAGCCGGGAGATCGACTCATTTCGGGCCGCAGAGCATCTTGCCGAACAGCTCAAAACGAAAGTTGCGGCCCCGGCTGCGATCGTCCTGTTCGCCGCCCCAACCTATGAACATGTTAGCCTGCTAAAACGCCTGCACGAGTGCACTGGCGCTCTGATCGTAGGCGCGTCATCTGCGGGCGAATTCGCCAACGGCGAGCAGGGCGACGGCTTGGTGACAGCGCTCGCGCTCGGCGGGGAGGATATCCAGGTGAGCGCGAGTTGCGGACGCAGCATCAGCACTGATCCTGCCAGAGCCGCTCAGGAGTTGGTCGCCGGATTCGGTGGGGTTCGGGACATGCGCCCGGGCTACCGAAGTGCTCTTGTGATGACCGATGCGCTCGCTGGCCACGCTGATCGATTGGTGGACGAACTGACGGTGGCCACTGCAGGTCAATACCAGTTCTTCGGCGGCGGCGCTGGAGACAACGCCAATTTCCGGAAGACGATGGTGTTCTGCGGAGGGGAAGTGCTAAGCGACGCAGCTGCGGCGCTCGAGATCATTTCGGAGAAGCCGATCGGCGTGGGCGTGAGCCACGGCTGGGAGCCGGCGTCCGAACCATTTCGCGTCACCGAAGCCGACGGTATGAAGCTCGTCAGCCTCAACGGCCTGCCCGCTGCAGACGTATTCCAAGCGCATTCCGCGGATACCGGCCAGACGCTTGATCCTGACGCGCCTATCCCCTTCTTCCTGCACAACATACTCGGCATCGATACGGCAAATGGTCTTAAACTGCGGGTGCCGCTCGCGATACTCGATGATGGCGCGCTGCTATGCGCCGCCGAAGTGCCGCAGGACTCGATCGTCAGGATCATGCGCACTAGCCAGCACTCGACCGTGCAAGCAGCCGAGGCTGCGGCGGACGCCGCGCTGCAGGCTCTTGGTGGCCACAGACCTCAGGCCGCCCTCTTCTTCGACTGCGTGGCCACGCGCCTTCGCATGGGCAAGGCGTTCACTCGCGAACTCGCAGCAGTTCGGGATCGGCTGAGCACGGTCGATCTGACGGGCTGCAACACGCACGGCCAGATAGCGCGTGCCGAGGGACAGTTCCAGGGATTCCACAACTGCACGGCGGTAGTTTGTCTGCTTCCGGCATAGACCAGCGGCTCGTAAACGCGCTCGCTGAGCAAGATGGGCGCGAACAAGCGGCTTGCGCCCTCGCTCGAAGCTTGGGCGCCGACGATCTGCTTATCCTAGTGCGCGATCCCGATTCGGGCGCACTTCTGCCGGCCCCTGGATTTCCGCGCACGTTACCCGGCGGGCCGACTTGGCGCGCGTTCCTAAGCGCATGTGCGCATCCTGGCGAGTTCGCAATCGACGTCGACTATCCTGACAGGCTGAGCAGAAAAGGCGCGCGGGCGTACGTCTCAGCGAATGGTTCCATCATCGCGCTTATCGGCGGAAACCCGCATATCAGCGCCCGCGGCGTGTCAGAGTTGCTGCTCCCAATTGTGCGGCTCCTGCAGTCGGAACGCCAAGTGACTGCTGCCCAGGGCGCGGCCGCAGCCGCTACATTGGCAGCCAAGCAGACCAGTACGCTTGCCGCCAGCCTGGATGAAGCGCGCCGTCGACTTTCCAAGCAGGCGACGCAATTGCAGAATGCGCTCAATGAAGCGGCGCGCCTCAATCGCGAACTGACCGAGCTTACCCAGGATCTGGAACAGCGCGTAGAAACGGCTTTGGCCGAGCGTCGGCTTCTCGCCGAGATTGTCGAGAATACCGACGCATTGGTGATGGTGGTGGACCTTGAGTATCGCTGGCTCGCTGTTAACCGGGCCGCGGCAAACGAGTTCGAACGAGTTTTCGGTCGGCGACCCGAAGTGGGGACGAGCATGTTCGATCTCATTGCCTGCCGGCCTGAAGAGGCCGCCATAAAGGGGCTTTGGAGCCGCGCGCTCAGGGGCGAGGCGTTCACCACAATCGAGGCGCTTGGTAATCCAGGCAGCGATCAGCGCCAATACGAGATGAAGTTCAGTGTTCTGCGCGACAAGAACGGAGGCTGTATCGGGGCGTACCAGTTTGTCTATGACGTAACCGATCGCCTTGAGGCCGAAAAGCGGCTCGCGGAGGCGCAAGAGGCCTTGCGGCAAGCCCAAAAGATGGAGGCAACCGGCCAACTCGCTGGGGGTATCGCTCACGATTTCAATAACCTGCTCACCGTCATCATCGGCGGATTGGGGCGATTGGAGCGCGGCATTGCGTCAATTCCCGACCAGAACCTGGCGGCCCGACTGCGGCGCTCGTGCGAGATGGCGCAGCAGGCCAGCCAGCGCTCGGCCAAGCTCACTGCTCGTCTGCTCGCCTTCTCGCGGCGCCAACCGCTCGATCCCAAGCCGATCGACGCCAATCGGCTTATTGCGGACTTGGCAGATATGCTGGCGCGGACCCTGGGAGAGCAGGCTCGCCTAGAAGTCATCACAGCGCCGGGTCTCTGGATGGCGCAGGCGGACGTGAACGAACTCGAAAACGCAATTCTGAACCTGGCGGTCAACGCCCGGGATGCCATGTCGGAGGGCGGCCGCCTCACGATCGAGACGGGGAACACCTTTCTCGATGAAGACTATGTGTCGGCGATCGCAGAGCCTGTCGCCGCTGGCCAGTACGTTATGATCGCTGTGACCGACACTGGGGTCGGCATGGATGTTGGCACGCTCACACACGTTTTTGAGCCGTTCTTCACCACTAAACCCGTCGGCCAGGGCACAGGCCTGGGGCTGAGCCAAGTCTACGGGTTCATTCGCCAGAGCAATGGACATGTTCGGATCTACTCCGAACTAGGTCAGGGCACGACGGTGAAGCTCTATCTGCCAAGATCGGCAACGTCGGCGCAACCGGACCGATACGTGCCTGATTCCGTGGCTAGCCTCGGAGGCGATGAAACGGTTCTGGTTGTCGAGGACCACGACGATCTCAGGAGTTATTCCGTCGGCGTGTTGCAGGAACTCGGCTACCGCGTTCTCGAAGCGCCGAACGGTCCTGCGGCGCTAGATATCCTCGGTCGTTTCGACCGGGTCGACTTGCTCTTCACCGATGTCGTGCTCCCCGAGGGAATGGATGGACGGCGCTTGGCTGACCAGGCGCTGCGACTTAGGCCGGATTTGAAGGTGCTGTTCACGACGGGCTACTCGCGAAATGCCATCATGCACAACGGTCGGCTCGACCCGGGCGTCCAGCTGTTGCCCAAGCCATTTACCTTTGATGCACTCGCCGCGAAGGTGCGCTTCGTGCTTGATCAACCTACGGCCGTTCCATAGACGTAATCCGACGCGCCGGTTTGCGGTGCAGCATCGCGGCCGGGGTGTAAGGGGTCATCAGACCAGACTAGTGCGTCACATTCTTCGAGTGACAGCGAAACCAAGCGAGAGAGCTCGTAATTCTGCGAGAGAAGGTTGGATTCCGGTTCCCTTCCCTCCGCCATTACCTACTGCTCCAATATTCTCTGTGGCCAACATCGACGACCGAAACGGCGCAGAACTGCGGGTTTTTAGGTGGCTAGCTGTTTAGTCCCGGCATTTGCAAGACCTGGACATCGCAGCCTGAACGTTTCAGGCTAAATCCGCTCCAGCAAATGCCGGGACTAAACATCTAATTGTCCCAGTGGCGAGCGCTTGTTTGTATCTGCGAATACTGCTTTAAGAATGATCCTCTCCACTTCATAGATTTTATGATGCAATTCTTTCCCTGCCCCAGTGGCGCGACGCTGTCATACGAAAAGGCTGGTGACGGTTCCCCGCTGGTGCTCGTCCACGGCAGCTTCAGCGATCATGAGACAAACTGGGCGCTGGTGCGCCCCGCTCTGGAAGGGCATTTTACTGTATATGCAATTGCACGCCGGGGGCGCGGGAAGACGACATCCGGTCCGACGCTGCCCGATGAGGCTGAAGACCTAGCCGCATTTCTGACATCGATCGCGGAACCTGCTTACCTCTTGGGACACTCATATGGGGCGCAGGTTGCTCTGCGTGCAGCCGCCGACAGTCCCGGGCACGTTCGCAAGCTCGTGCTCTACGAACCGCCCTGGCCGGATGCGGCCGCTCCGGAGTTACTCGCCCGCTTCAAACTGCGGGCCACGAGATCGGATTGGAACGGGCTGGCGGAGGACTTCTTCTCCGAAGTTCTGGGTCTGACGGCGGATGATATCGACGAACTTCGGGCCGCGGGCGCGTGGTCGTCGATCGTCTCAGACGCCGAAGCATCGTTGAACGACATTTCGGCCTTGCACAGCTACAGGTTCGATCCTGCCGATTTCCGGGGCCTGCAGGTTCCGGTTCTGCTACAGGTCGGCACCGATAGCCCGCGCCACGCCTTCGCAACCGATGCGCTCGTCAGCAACCTGCCGCATGTCGAGATCCAGGAGCTGGAAGGACAGGCGCATGAGGCTATGAACACCGCGCCCGATCTTTATGTGGAGACAACAACGCGGCTGCTGCTGGGCAGTCGTCAGCAAAGAACGTCATGATGCGATCGAGGTCATGCGCGTTGAAGGCTTCGCACAGTTCCACCAGCGTTGCTCGAGTATCCATTGTCCATCTCCAATCGTCGGAAGGATGGCCGTTTAGCTGGCATCGCCGCGGTTGATGGGCAAGTATCGCCCGAGTCGCGCTGCGACGTCCTTACGGTCATCCGATATCCGCAGCATAGTCCAAGATCGTAATTGCGCGAAGAATATGCGCTGATCCGGGGCTTGGGCAGTGGAACAGGCCTATTCAGAGTTTCGTGCTCCCTCCAATAGCCGTTGTTGGTACTCCGCATCCGTCAAGCCAAGTGATCGCAGCAAGCTCTTGACGGTCTCCGCGCCATTCATGAATTCTTTCGAACCTTCCGCCTGCGCCGCGACTATGAACCGAACTGCATCACCGACATGTTCCCGCCATTCCAGGGCCTCGATGCACTGTCGTACTCATTTCCCGATGCCCGAGCTGCCTGCTTCAATTGCCTCAGCTCCGCCGCCTGTTTGGTCAGATAGGCAAGGTCCTGCCTCAAGGCTGCCTTCCTTTGCGCAGCGGGGCTCTTGTCAGCCGCGGTTGAACCAGCATGTCTCCTGGCGGCAACAAAACGGCAATGACAACCACGATGCCAAAAGCCGCAAGCCAGCCCAAAAACGATGCCAAGCTCATATACTCACCTCATGGATCGGCATTATTGGCTTGACGCAATCTGCACGGATGACGCGGCGCCCACCTGGCAAACACACGCCATTGCCGCGAGCAGTCTGTAGCCAGTTTCGGCGGTGTGCTGACGGTCGCCGGTAACTCCATCGCGATCCCAGATGAACATTTCATGTGAACCGGGTCGTCCGGTTGTGGTTGGTAGTAGGCTTCCGAACGGTCTGATTGGGTTTTGCAGGTCGGCCGTTGAGTGCCTGCCGCGCGACAAACAAGGTGAGATTCGTATTGCCTCACCCAAGAGTGTTCCCAAAGACCAATGCCGTTGCCTCACTCGGATGTTCTCGGTAGCCTCACTGATTGTTCCCGAGATTTAGCCTCTGCCGATCCTGTGTTGCCCGGGGATGATCTCACTGCGCGACCTCTACAATTTCCGTCCGCGCGGAATCGGCGAATGGTCCGAACACCAACGCATTGGCTTGCGTACTGCGCCAGACCTTCATTCGACGCTGCACGGTTCGGATGAGGCCGTCGGGATACACGCCGGGATATTTGACCTGCAAGCGCTCAAGCAACTCTCGTGACGTTCGCCAAGGCTCTGCCTCGAACCATTCCTCAAGCTCGGCAGTGGCGGCAAGGAGAGGAGCGGGTCTGCGCCGCTCTCGCTTGACCGCCAGCTTGGGGCGGGCGGTCGGGTTCACTTCCCCACCCCGCCATGCAATCCGCAATCCGACAGAAAGTCTTCGAGCGGCAATGCCTCACCGTCGGCGGCAGACGAACCGTCCGGCTTGTCGGCGATGTCGACCAACCTCTCTTGTGCCAGACGTATGTCGCGAAGCAGCCGAACCGGATCGAGCGTCAGGTACATCGCCTTGAGGCGAAGGCGCGTATCCTCCGGCGTGCGTGCATCGTCAAGCAGCCGCTGATAGGGCGTGGCGGGACGATGATAGCGCTTGACCACCCTGGCAACCACGGTGTGGAATATTCCGTCGTCCGAGATTGAGACCCGCGATCATCCGACATCGAAGCCGGTACGCGTGTTCACGCTGCCGATGCAACTGCACACCCGCCCGGGAGATATCTGCTACGAGCCATTCTCGCGTTCTGGATCCCAGTTGATTGCCAACGAAAAGACCGGCCGGCTTGTCTATGGACTGGAGTTGTCGGAGGCTTTCTGCGACGTCGTCGTCAAACGCTGGCAGGCCTTCACCGGCAAAGCGGCAACGCTCGATGGCGACGGCCTCGGCTTCGACGAGATAGCCGCCGAGCGCGTGGCCGAAAAGATTGATGCGGCATGAAACAGTCGCCCACCATGGCGTTGGTGGAAACGCTGACCAACGTCGCCGTCAGCTATGGCATCGCGGTGATTGCTGGTGTTTCCGCTGCTCGGGCTGTCCACCATGCTCGGCGAAAACATGGCCATGGGTGCCATATTCACCGTGTGTCGGTCGCACGCAGCTATTGTCTGCGCAGGATGTCTGACAGCTTGCGGGTGAGCAAAAAACCAAGCTCGTGAAGTTTCGGTGTCGAATTCTTTTGGTCAGGCTTTCTTGGTGCTTGAGGAAATCGATGCGGCAGAGTTGACCCTGACATTCTCGGCCTCCCTGGCCGGTCGGGCGGTGCGTAACCGGAGTGTCTTTTCCTGGCGAGCCTGAGCGATCGGGTCGCATTTTTGGTCCGCGGGTTTCCGGAGAAGAAAGGGTGCTTGAATTTTAGCGAAGGCGGTCTCAGCCGTTTGGCGAGATCTGCTGTGTGTTGATGTCATTGTCGGTGTTGTCTTCCATAGGCTAGCTTCGGTGAGCAGCCATAAAAAAGGCCAGGCAAATTGCCTGACCTTGATTGGTATTATGCCTTCGCAGTGCCAGTACATCCGTGGTCAAAGGGAAGCAGATACCGATTTAGGCAGCTTGCAGGTTACAAGCCGACATTTTGCCCGACTTGCTGTCGCGCTCCATGTCGTAAGCAATCTTCTGGCCTTCGACGATTTCGCGCATTCCGGCGCGCTCGACGGCAGAGATATGAACGAAGGCGTCAGCGCCGCCGTTGTCAGGCTGAATGAAGCCGAAGCCCTTTGTGGAATTGAACCATTTAACTGTGCCAGTGGTCATGATGAACCCTTTCATAGGAGCATAGAGGACCGAAACGCAGAAGCGTTGCGGATAACGATAACGATAACGATGTTTTAAAGGGAGGGTTCGTTCAAGGCGCGGGGCCAGACGCGCAATAAGCAAAGCTCAGCAAGAAAATATCGATGGCCATCAATAGGGGCAATTGGACGTGGTGTCAATTTTTACTTTCGCTAATCGTTCAAAGCTCAGTATGCCTGAGCCCTACTTCGTCTGCTGGGGCACGCTGACGTTGGAACAGGAGATAGCACGCGACTTTCTCAACTGGCTAATGCGTAAACGCGTCCGCTGCGCGGCGGAAACGATTAAGGAGAACTAAACAATTTTTATGCGGATTTCGCCTGAGTTTATCGCGTTTTGCCTATACGTATCAAAATAAACCGCAAGCGAATGGAGCTAGCCATGTTTCTGAAGAACGCCTGGTATGTTGCAGCCTGGAGCAAGGAGATCGAGCACCGCCTGAAGCAGATCATCGTACTTAACGAGAAGATCTGCGTTTTCCGGAATTCCGAAGGCGAGGTCATTGCCCTCGAGGATGCCTGCCCACATCGCAAGCTGCCGCTTTCAAAAGGCCGGATCAAGGGCGACAACGTCGAATGTGGCTATCATGGGCTGACCTTCGATTGCGCAGGCCAGTGCGTCTGGGCGCCGGGCACCGGCCGCATTCCCTCGGCAGCGAAGGTGCGGCCCTATCCCGTGCATGAGAAGTACGGGCTGGTCTGGATTTGGATGGGCAATTCCGCCATCGCCGACCCAGAAGACATCATCGATATCCCGAATTTTGACAGCGCAGAATGGGGGATCAATGTCGGCGATGCGATGGAGTTGAAGTGCAACTATCTCTTGATGTGCGACAACCTGCTCGATCCCACCCATGTCGCCTGGGTTCACGAGGGATCGTTCGCACAGGCCGCCACGCGCGACACACCGCTGCGCGTCACCAAGATCGAGAACGGCGTCATCGTTCATCGTTGGATGATGAATGTCGAGCCAGCGCCCTTCTACAAGAAGATCGTAGAGTTCGACGGATATTGCGACCGGCTCCAGCACTATGAGGTCCGCTATCCGTGCCATGCGCTGATCCGCGCAGTCTTCACCCCGGCGGGTACAGGTGGGCCAGAGGGCACATTGCACGAAAAGACCTTCATCATGGACAGCTACAATTTCATGACGCCGGTGAGCGAGAGCGATACGCGCTATTACTGGTTCCAGCTCCGCAATGTCCGGCCCGACGACGAGACTCTCAGCAAGATGATGGCGGAGGACGTGCGCGCTGCCTTCGAGGAGGACCGAGCGGTCCTGAACGAGGTCCAGATCGGCATGACCAACAAGACCTCGCCTCATATCGATCTCTCCATCGACGCCGGCCAATTGCGGTTTCGCCGCCAGCTCGAGGCGATGATCGCGGAAGAGCAGTTGGTCGATGCGAAGATGGGAGCCTGACATGATGCAGGCGTTTCGTCGTTTCCGGGTATCTGCGAAGCGTTCCGAAAGCAGCAACATCACCTCTTTCTATCTAGAGCTTGCGGATACCGGATGACTCTGGCCTGCACGGCCGGGCCAGTACCTGACGATACGCGTGCCCGGCTCCGAGGACCGCTGCTCAAGACCTATTCCATATCCTGCGATGTAGCAGAACCGCGCCAGTACCGAATTACCGTTAAGCGCGAGGCGACGCCGGGTTTGGGGCTGCCCGACGGGATCGGCTCATGCTGGCTGCACGACAGCGTACAGGAGGAAGATGAGATCGAGATTGCGGCGCCGCGTGGCAGCTTCGTTCTCGACGAAGACAGGTCGCGCTTGGTGCTACTTTTGGCGGGCGCGTCGGACTGACGCCGCTTCATTCGATGCTGCATGCGCTGGTGCCGACCGGGGTGACGTCTGGTTCGTTCACGCATGCGACGACGGCGCGGTGCAGGATGAGGAACCGCTTCGATGAAGCCAGGCGACAATATGCAAACTGGAGTACCGCTTCAATTTCCTCTTTCGGGGCGAGGTACCAGGGTGAGATGCCTATGAGACTTTCGCGTACCTTTCCAACACGTCAATTAGGGAGGTCGTTTCGTCTTTCGCTGTATCCGAGAACGCGCGCTGAAACATTGCTTCGAGATGGTTTCTCATCAGCTTGCAGGCTTTTGCCTCCTGCCCGGCCTCGAGAGCGCTGACTATCTCCAAATGTTCGTCGGCATTGCATTTAGTCCATCTGGGCCGCCCGTATAGGTAGAGAACTAGTGAGCTTTGTGAAAGGAGGGGATCCAAATACCGAATCAATATCTTGCTTTCGGTCATTCTTGCTAGAGAGCGATGGAACCCATAGGCATGGCGCATGTACAACGCGTGATCTATATGAATATACTCATGTTCCTTGTTAATTGATTCACGGAGTTGTGCCGCCTGCGCCTTGTTTAGATTGCCTGCAAGGTAACGAACAACGACATCTTCAAGCTCCATTCGGATGCGAAGAACGTCCATCCCGTGTTCAAAGCTCGGTTTCGCAACGGTCGCCCCTCTGTTCTGGCGAATGTCTACGAGCCCATCCGCGGCCAACATTTGAAAAGCTGATCGGACTATATGACGGCTAACGCCGAACTGTTTGCAGATCAATTCCTCTGGGAGCTTGGTCTCCGGAGCCAGCGCCTGCTCGACAATGGCGCTAGTCAATGCATCATAGACATGTTGCGCATTGTTCCTCGCCTCCAGCATCCTACGAACTCCGATTTCTGTAGATTATTTTTGCCAAAATAGTACCACATTTTGGCGGGTCGATCCAGCAACTTTCTTCTGGTGCAACGCCCGCCTTGCAATGATGCGGTCACCAGACTGCGCTACTTGAGCGCATTTTCATTGATAATCAATAGCCGCGCCCGGGTAATCGTTAAGGCTCGGTTTTATGCAGGCATTGGCGGTGAGTTACAACGCTCACCCTTCATCGGGGCCAGCCGGGCTGTTGATGGATCGATGAGCAAGCTCTCGGTTGCGGGTGTATTGTCGAATTATCTCGGTTTTTATAATTGACAATATGCGGCCATCTCTGTCACTTTATTGATGGGAGCTTTAGGGAGGCTCGCAAGGAAAATTATGAATTGCTTAGGCCCGCGCCGTCTTCCCGGCCGGCCCGTCCTATTCGTATGCGAGGAGATACTGGTGAGCGATATCGGAGTAGATTGGGAAGCGCGTGTCGACTGGAATCGGATACGCGCAAAGCGCATTCAAAGCGCGGTCAAGTCGATGAAGGAAGAGGGGATAGGCGCCCTCATTGTCCAGCGAATTGAGAATTTACGCTTTCTTACATGCATGAGGCCATTCACCAGCCTAATCTACTATCCCAGATATGCTGCGGTTCTCTTCGATACCGGGCATGTTTGCCTCCTTACGGAGGGCGGTGACTATGAACTGGCCAAGCGCTGCATGCCCTGGATCGATGATCTGCGCATATGGCCCTATGACCGCGACGAGGCAATTGAAAACGTCAGCAAGTTGTTCACGGATAGAAAGTTTTCGACAGGTCGCCTAGGCTACGATGATGTAACGTCCCCCGCAGTTCTCTTTGGCTTGAGCAAGAAATTCCCTGGAGTTGAGTTGGTGGATGCCAACAAGACCCTTGGTCGCGCGCGGCTGATAAAGGATCCGGAGGAAATTAAGGTCATTAAGGGCGCCGCCCAGATTGCCGAGATCGGCATGCTGGCAGCGCGCGAAAGCATCAAGGAAGGTGTCAAGGAGAGCGTCATCGCCTCGGAAATGGCGCGGGCGATGTTGGCGGCCGGGGCGGATGCTCTGGTGACGCATCCGCAGGTCTCCACTGATGCTCTTCGCCGGATGGCTACCGACAAGAGGCTTCGCTATGGCGAGGTCGTCCTGATAGACATCAATGTTGGTTACAATGGATATGTGGGCGACTTTGCTCGCACCTTCGCAGTGGGTCAACCTAGTGCGGCGCAGCGCCGGATATTCCAGGTACAACGCGAATGCTTGGAGACGGCGGTTAGCTTGGTCGAACCTGGTGTTGACCCTCAGGTCATCCAGGACGCCGTCCGCGATATCGTGGTTAAGGCCGATCTCGAAAAATACTGGCATGGTTACATCACCGGTCACGGCGTTGGCGTAGGCATTGGGCCAATCGAGCAGCCGCTTATCGGTTCAACAATGGGTCCAGAGCGCCAGCTTCGGGAGGGAATGATCATCGCCTTCGAACCCGGCATCTTCGACCCAGCCATTGGTCCAATTCGCAATGAGGAGATGGTGCTAGTCACAGCGGAAGGGCGCGAGATCCTCACGCGGTTTGGCTTCTGCGAAAAGCTGTCCGCAAGCTGAATTTGCGGGGTAATAGCGTCGGCCTGCATTTACGTCGGTCGCGCTCAATATCTGCATGGAGATACCGGCAAGAGGTCACCGGGTCGCTTCTCAAGTGACTTGGCGAGGCGGGGTCTGCCAGCATGGTGGCGGTCGCCAATGGGATTACATCGAAGTTCAACGGGAGGATAAGCATGAATATAGCGGTAAAATTGAGTGCGGCTCTTTCGATAATACTAGCGGGTGGCGTGCTCGGAGGGGTAAGCTCCTCCTTCGCCGATCCCGACATCGGCGCCGCCAAGGCCAACATCGCGCGTCACCGCCAACTTCCAGCGTTTGAAGCGCCCGGCGAACCATTTAATGCTAAGCAGTGCATGGCCGGTAAAAAAATTATGGCCATGCCCGTCTCCAGCGCCAATCCCTTCAACAAAAACATCGTTCAGTCGATGGCCGAAGTTGCAAAGACGATTGGTTTTGAAGTGGTGGAATGGGAAAATCAAGGTCGCCCAACCCAGTGGGCTCAGGGTGTCGAGCATGCCGCAAATAACAAGTTTGACGCGGCGGTCCTCATCGGCGGAGTCAACCCTGCAGTCCTAGGCCCGCAGATCGCAGAGGCCAAAAAAGCGGGCGTACATGTCTATACCGCCCATATGTACGATACCTTGCAAACGCCAGACCCCTCCACAGAGCTTAACCTTAATGTCCGCTATCATCAGGCTGGCGAACTGCTTGTCGATTGGATGGTGACCCAGACCGACGGTAAGGTGAACGCGCTCATCATTGGATCCGACGAGGTGGTTCCGACCGCTGCCTTCGTCAAGGGAATCACGGACAAACTCGACCAATGCGGCGAGGGTTGCAAGTATTCATACGTAAATGCACCTATCCCGGAATGGTCGACCAAAGTGCAGCCAAGTGTCCAGTCTGCTCTAATTGCAGACCCAACCATCAACTATGTTGTTCCCATTTATGATAGTGCAAGCCAGTTTGTTGTTCCAGCGATAACGATAACTGGCAAGTCCGATCAGGTGAAAATTGCGACGTTCAACGGCACCCCTTTTGTACTGGATGAAATACGAAAGGGGAATGTCGAGATGGACATTGGCGAAAGTATCGGATGGATCGCACGCTCTATTCTCGATAGCAGCATGCGCAAGCTATGCGGTCTTGAGGCGAAAGACGAGCTATATGTGCCGTTTTATATTTTCGACAAGAGCAATGTGGAAACGGCTGGTGTCCCTGCAGCGTTCGACCAAGGTTATGGTGACTCATATCTAACCGGCTATAACAAGCTCTGGGGCTTGGAATGACACCGATCGTGAAAATTCAAGCGCCGGGCAAAATCCCGGCGCTTTCCATTCGTCATTTAACCAAGCGGTTTGGCGGAGCGTTGGCATTGAACGACGTCTCTCTGGATATCGCTCCCGGCGAGGTTCACGGACTGCTGGGCCACAACGGCTCAGGCAAGTCGACACTGATCAAGATCCTGGCAGGATTTCACACTCCTGAAGCCGGCGCGGAGATTTCGGTGAACGGCAATCCAATACCGCTCCCTATGTCTCCAACCGACCCAAGTCGGCTTGGCATTGCATTCGTCCATCAGCATCTTGGCTTGATACCAAGTCTGTCAGTTTTGGAGAATTTGCGCCTTTCTGCATTTTCGACGCAATCGCACTGGTCAATCAATTGGCGTCTGGAACGCCGCCGGGCGAACGAACTGTTCAAGCGCTTTGGACTTTCGATTGATCCCGGCGCACGCCTGTCCGAATTAACACAGGTCGAGCGGGCAATGGTTGCCATCGTTAGGGCATTCGATGGCCTCCAGAGCAACGCTGCTAGCACCCGGGGTATTCTAGTGCTAGACGAGCCGACGCCGTTCCTCCCCCGAACCGGCGTGAATCAGCTTTTCGATTTGGTGCGCGCGATAGTGGCGCAAGGCTCCAGCGTGATCTTTGTATCCCACGATGTGGACGAAATCATAGAGATCACTGACCGTGCAACGATTTTACGCGACGGCGTCGTTGCCGGCACCGTTGACAGCAAAGCCGCATCAAATGACGACTTTGTTGAGTTGATAATGGGCCGGCGCGTCAAAGTCTTTCAGACCAAGCATCGCGATTTCTCCGACCAGCCTGCCAGATTCAAGATTGAACGGCTTAGTGGTTCCATTGTCGAGGACGCGGCACTCGATATCCGCCGGGGCGAGATAGTTGGGCTTACCGGGTTGATTGGCTCCGGTTTCGACGAGATCCCCTATCTACTATCTGGAGCTGATCCTGCATCTGGCGGCATGGTGTCGATAGATGGCGTTACGCATCAAGTGAGGCAACTGACACCGCACTTCGCTATGAAGATAGGGCTATCGCTTTTGCCATCGGAACGGTTGGCACGGGCGGGCATAGGGGCCCTATCCGTGGCCGAGAATATGACGCTTCCTGTACTGGAGCGGTTCCGCACGAGGGGCTTTCTTAACTGGAAAGCAATCGAACGGTGGGCCAATGACCAGAATATCGCCTACGAGGTTCGGCCAAATCGACCAAAACTCAGGCTGCAATCCCTGAGTGGAGGCAATCAACAAAAGGTGCTGCTGGCGAAATGGCTGCAACTGAAGCCCATATTATTGATGCTGGACGAACCGACACAGGGTGTCGACGTGGGCGCGCGACAGAAGATTTACGAGGCCCTGAATGACGCTGCGTCTGCAGGGACCTCAATTCTTTGCGCAAGCACCGATGCAGAACAACTGGCGCAGATATGCGATCGCGTCCTGGTATTCGCGCGAGGCAGAATTGTCTGCGAGCTAACAGGCGATGAGATCTCGAAAGATTCAATTACCGAACAGTGCCTTCGAAGCGCCAGCATGAAGACTTCGACGGGAGGAAATCAGAATGACCGAAACAGCCGCACCAATTAATCCTGGCGTCGAAAAGAACAGAAGAGCAGGCGAAAGCAGCATATTGAAAATGCTTGAGGCATTCGCGCTGGTGATCGGAACCGCGGTGCTTATTGCGATTTTCGGTTACCTGCGGCCCGAGTCCTTCCTCTCTTGGAGCAACATTTCCACGATGCTCGGCTCTCAGGCCGTACTTGTTGTTTTGACCCTCGCGTTAATCGTGCCGTTGACCGCTGGCGATTTTGACCTGTCAGTAGCAGCAAATCTGACACTATCTGCAATGGTTTTGGCGGTCCTCAACGCGCAGATGGGCTGGCCGCTTGCAATCGTCGTACCCATTTCGCTTGCCGTAGGAGTTATTACGGGCTGCGTGAACGCGGGGTTCATTCTTTATTTCCGGATACCGTCTCTAATCGTAACGTTGGGTACGGGAACCTTCCTCAGCGGCATTGTACTCTGGATCAGCGGATCAATGACGATCAGCGGGATTTCGCCGCTGCTAATCGAGTATGTGATCGTAAACCGAATTTTCGGTGTGCCGCTTGCGTTCTATTATGCGCTGCTTCTATGTTGCATTTTATGGTATGTGTTTGACTACACCACAGTGGGACGGCGCATCCTGTTCGTTGGACGTGGCCGGGAGGTCGCTCGTCTCTCTGGTATTCGAGTGGACCGGATACGTTTCGCATGCCTAGTGGCTTCAGGATTTCTCAGTTCTGTCGCCGCGCTCATTTATGCGGGCACTATCGGAGCGGCGGATCCGCTATCTGGTGGCAGCTTTCTCCTTCCCGCCTTTGCCGCTGCATTTCTGGGCGCGACCAGTATCGTCCCTGGGCGCTTTAATCCTTGGGGTTCTTTGTTCGCTGTTTACTTTTTGGTTGTTGGCATCACCGGCCTTACAATTCTCGGGATACAGACATTCGTGCAAAACCTTTTCTATGGCGGGGCATTGGTTATTGCCGTGTCATTGTCACAGCTGGTGCGCAATCGCGAGCCTCAAGACTTCACTTGAAGAACAACAACTGGAGGCCTCGATTTACCGTAAGCGCGAATTTCCCGGCCCTTTTGCTGCTGAGTGCTCTGATGCAGAGGTGTCCACCTAAATAGGTGGACACCTTGTGATGGAAGACGATGATCAGAAACTGCGGGTGGGACTTGTCGGCGGGGACGGGCGACGCCGTTACGACCCCGCGTCGAGGGCCGTCTTGTCGGATCGCAACTCGCCAAACTGCGACTGCAATGTCTCGCGCGAGATCTCACCGAGATGCGCGTGTTTGAGGACGCCGTGCTTGTCTATGAAGAGAGTCGCTGGAAGTCCCGGTGCGCCGTAGTGGCGGCCAAGATCGCCGAACCGATCGAGAAGCACGGTATCCAGAGCTATTTCGCACTGGTTGGCAAAGATGAACTGGATGCCCTCGGCAGACGTCGCTGTCTTCGCCATCATCGGCATCTCGCGCCGGCAGGGCGGACACCAGGAAGCCCACAGATTGATGACCTTGGGTTTGCCGCCCGCGGCCAGCGCCTGTTTTTCGCCCGCCAGCGACTCGAAAGTCGAGGCGGGAAGCGCATTGGCAGCGGTGCCGCTGGAGAGCTGCCAAGCCGTGTTCCACACCACCAGAGCCAATGCCAAGGGAAGTAGCGCCATAGGCGCAGTCTGACGTTGCCCCCAAGTTTTATCCAGTTTTGAGTTCGCTCCAGCGGTTTTGGGTTGCTGTATT
>NZ_JBLLVA010000041.1:0-29909 GCF_047739745.1 Borborobacter xinjiangensis
ATGATGCTGCTCGGCGACGCCAAGAAGATGACCGAGGAAATCGTCAAGGCTTTCGATCACTGAGTTCGCCGAGACCGGATCAGCGGACAGCCATTAAGGCCATGCCGTTATTGATCATGAGGCCGGACAGATGACCGCAACGATTAAGCTGTAACGTCCAAGTAATTCCTGCTTGGTGGGCGTCCTCCACAGATGCACAGGTGTGGTGGATTCATTTGAGTCATTTCGTGACGGTATGAACGACTCGGAATGGCTCGTTTTGAATCGGGGCTTGCCGTTCTCGTGCGCTGGCACCTGTCGCTTGCGGCGGGCTATCCGAGTCTTGACGAGACTGTCGCGAACTCTGGAAGTCCGGTTGGCATAGAAATGGTTGGACGGCTCATCCGGTGATAGGGCCGGGCGCATCTCGAAGGTGCTCATTGGCGAGCGCCTGGTCGAGTTCGTCGAGCCGCGATCCAGCGGCGTGAATAAGGCGAGCCGCCGCAGAAGCGCCGCGAGAACCTCCGGTATTCCCGTCGGAACGGATGGAAACGGAGCTTGGTGTGCGGGGCTTTCGGGGCAGAGCCCTCATCCGCTGCCTCATTGAGCGGTTCGGCGCGCGATGCGGGAGGATATCGTGACCGCCCCCATTTTCCTTCCGCAACGCTTACCTGCGCCCGGTTATCGACCGCATCAAAGTCGAAGAAGAGATCATCAGGATCGTAGGCGATAAAACTACGCTGGACAGTCGGCGGAAAGGGCTCTGCCGTGTCCGGTGTTCGCAGTTTTGTACGGAAGTGGTACGCCCAAGGGGAATCGAACCCCTGTCTGCGCCGTGAAAGGGCGCTGTCCTAACCGCTAGACGATGGGCGCGGAAGACGAGGCGGGTTATAGTCAGCTTGTTGGCTGTGAGCAACCCGTCTCCGCACGGTAATGCAATCTTTTTCCTATTATTTTCGACGGCGGCAGCGCCAGTTCCAGTCGCGCTCGGGGCCGACGTCGATATGCACCGATTCGGTGTGACAATAAGTGCCGACGCCACCGCGACCGGGCATGGAGCGAACGAAGTTGGCAAGCTCCCATTTGCTGACGCCCGGAACCTGCACGTCGGCGGCCGCGCAATACATATGCAGCGAGTTCTTGGCGCCGCGCGCGCGTCGGTTGCGAGCCTGGTTGCGATAGCCCGAGGTGATAACCGCCTTCTTGCCGTAATGATGTTCGACCACCTTGAGCACGCGAACCAGCGAAGGTTTCAGGCAGGCCACATCGACATCGTTGGTCTGGGTCAGGAGCCCATTGGGCGCCAGGCGTGCCAATCCGGCGGCGGAAGCCACCTGCACGGTGCCGAAATCCTCTTCGTGCAGGTCAACGTCGCTGTCGTCGTCCATGCCCGATTTGCGCTTGATCTCAAAGAGGGCGGTCTGGCGCACGCCCGGCAGCGCGTTGTCATCGCCGCCAAGTGAGGCGAGTACGACAGGCTTGTCATCCGATTTGGCGGAGGCGAGCTGAATGATCGGCTTGGCCTCCTTTTTTGGCTCGGCTTCCGAAGCCGTCGCCACGGGAGCCGATTTCACCGGAGCCGATGCAGGCTTTGCCTCAGCCGAAGAGGCACCAAACAGTGAGGAAAGGAAGCCCTTTTTCTTTGGCGCGGCCGGTTTTTCGGAAGGGGGATCTCCGGCGGTGACGTAGACCGGATTGTCCATTTCCGTGGCGGCGCTTGCCACCTGCTGCGGTTTCGTGGCCGGCGTCGGCGCCTGGGAGCCATCCGATTTGGCGGCAGGCGAAGCGGCGGCTGCGGCTTCGGCTGGCTGGGCGGCCTGGTCAGCGGCCGCGGACTGTTGCTCCTGCCCCGATGCTTCCGCAGCCTGCGCCTGCACGGCCAGCGATTCGCTCATCGGGTTTGCGGCTGGCAGATAGGCTACTTCCGCCGGCAGTTCGGCATCGTCCTCGTCCATCACGGTCGCAGCCGTGGTCTGAGCGTCCGAGCCGGTCGAGGTGTCGGCCGGGCCGTCGCCGAGCGAAGCGGTCGAAGCCTGGCCGGCGGTAACGGCGGAGTTGTATCCGGGCATTCCAAGCTGGGTGTTGGGATCGGTCGTCGAGGAGCAGGACGCCAGAAGAACGGAGAACAGCGCCGCAATGATGGCGCGGCCTTCCCGTTTCGCAATGCGCGAGTCTCCCAAAGTCAAACCGCTTTCCCTCTCGCCTTATCGGCATCGCCCACCCCTGCCGGGCGATCAAAAAAATTTAAGTCGAAAGACCGTGCTTTAACGCCGAAACAGAAGCCGGCAGGCAATCACCACAGTTCGGTCCGGTGAAACCGGCGCAAATATCATGCTGCAGTTGCATCATTTCGCCCGCTTCGGCGAAATGGTCAACTCACCACACATTACAATGTGTTACACGCGCACCTTCACATAGGTGCCTGGCGCCTCGCCGAGCAGCGGCGTGCGCTCTCCTGGCTGACGGGCAGGAACCGTATTTGCATCCATACCGGTGACCCATTTTTGCCAATGCGGCCACCACGATCCGGCATTTTCCGTTGCATTCGCAACCCATTCGTCGAAGTCGCCGACAGGCTTGGCGCCTGTCCAATGCTGGTATTTGTTGGCCGAGGGCGGATTGACGACGCCGGCAATATGACCTGACCCCGCCATCACATATTCGACCGGGCCGCCAAAATACTGGCAGCCGAGGAAGACCGATCGCGCCGGCGCGATGTGGTCGTCGCGCGCGGCAAGGTTGTAAACCGGAATCGTGATGTCACCGAGCGATATGGTCCGACCCGCAAGCTCCATCCGGCCCTGCGAGAGGTTGTTATCCAGGTAGCAGTTGCGCAGATAGAACGAGTGATTGGCCGCCGCCATGCGCGTTGAGTCGGCGTTCCAGTAGAGCAGGTCGAACGGCACCGGGTCCTTGCCGCGCATGTAGTTGTTGACGACATAGGGCCAGATCAGATCGCCGGAGCGCAGCATGTTGAAGGCGGTCGCCATCTTGGTGCCGTCGAGATAGCCCTTGCCGCGCATCGAGCGCTCAAGCGCCGCGATCTGGTCCTCGTCGACGAACACCCTCAGGTCGCCGGCATGGGTGAAGTCGACCTGCGTAGTGAAGAATGTGACCGATTTTATGCGCTCGTCGCCTTCCTGGGTCAGCAAGGCGAGGGCGGCGGCGAGCAGCGTTCCGCCGACGCAATAGCCGATGGCATTGACCTCGTTTTCGCCGGTTGCGGTCTGCACCGTATCGAGCCCGTATTGCAGCCCTTCGCGGATATAGGCTTCCCAGTCTTTCAACCCATGCCGCTCGTCGGGATTGATCCATGAAATGACGAAGACGGTGTGGCCTTGCTCGACCGCCCAGCGGATGAAGGACTTTTGCGGGTTGAGATCGAGAATGTAGAATTTGTTGATCCAGGGCGGGCAGATCAGCAGCGGCCGCTTCAGCACCTTTTTGGTGGAAGGATTGTACTGGATGATCTCGGCGACATCGCTGCGTCCCACCACCTTGCCGGGCGTCGTCGCCAGATTCCGTCCTACCTCGAACTGGGAATTGTCGGCTTGGCGCAGTTTCAGGTCGCCCTTGCCGGCTTCCAGATCCTCGGCCAGCATCTTCATGCCGCGCACGAGGTTTTCGCCATTGCTGGCGACAGTCTCGCGGAAGAGTTCCGGATTGGTCAGGATGAAATTCGAGGGCGAGATCGCGTTGGCAACCTGCTTCACATAGAAGCTCGCCTTATGGCGGGTATGTTCGTCCAGCCCCTCGGCATGCTCGACCAGATCGGCGGCCCAGCGGGATGTGACCAGATAGGTCTGCTTGAGGAAGTCGAAAAAGGCGTTCCGGCCCCATTCCGGGTCCTGGAAGCGCTTGTCGCCACGCTCCGGCTGCACCGTGTCTTCGACCTGTTCGCCCGAGCCTATGCGCTGGATCGCGCTCGACCAGACATTCATGTATCCTGCAAACAGCCGCGTCTGCGCCTCCAAGGCCCGCGATGGATCGGAGAGCCAGTATTCGGTGAGCTTGGAAAAGGTTTTGACCATGTCGGCCATCGGCTCGGAGACGCTGTCGCGGACCTCGCCCTTTTCACGCGGTTCGGCCCAGGCGGACGCCGCCTTGCCGGCCTGCTCGACCATCCGGGCGAGGTTCAGCGCGAATTGTTCCGGGTCCTTGACGAGATACTGCTCGACGGAGGATATCGAATCTGCATCCGTTTTGCCCGAATCGGGTCTGTTCGCCATGTCCGCGCATGCCCTCCCAGCATATTGGCGGCATCGTATCATGGTCCGCGAGAACGGGTCCAACAATGCCGGACTACAATGTAATGAGACGGCAGAGGAAATAATATGACAGAGCGAGTTGCCGAAGGCATATTTTCCGCAAACCGAAAGCTGCCCGCTTGTGCCGCGACGCTCGTCGCGCTGGCTTTTCTGGGCGGTTGCACCAGCACGAACCTCGAGGACACGGTTCCAGCCGCGCAGCCGTCGGGGCTCTCATCCGGCCAGGCTCAGAACACCGGTTCCTTCCCTAATCTGAACATTCCGCCGCAGGTAGCCGCCTCGCAGATCACGCCGGAAGAGAAGGCGGCGAAGCTTTCCGAACTGGAGGCGGCCCAAGCCGCGCAGGCGGCGGTGCCGGCCGAGAATGGCACTGCAGCGGATCAGATTTGGCTGAAGAAGCTGGCCGAGACCCACGCCAGCAGCACGCTTGCCGAAATCGAGAAGAAGTGACGCCTCGACCCGCACCTCAATCGCGTATATATCGCGGGTCATCGACTTATCGCCATATGCTGGATCAGCCATGGAAGAGTTCCACAAGGTTCGCCGCCTGCCGCCCTATGTCTTCGAACAGGTCAACCGCCTGAAGGCCAGCGCGCGAGCGAGGGGCGCCGACATCATCGATCTCGGCATGGGCAATCCGGACTTGCCGACGCCCAAATCGATCGTCGACAAGCTGTGCGACGTGGTGAGAGACCCGCGCACCCATCGCTATTCGTCGTCACGCGGCATTCCTGGCCTTCGCCGGGCACAGGCGAACTATTATGCGCGCCGCTTCGGCGTGAAGCTGAACCCGGACACGCAGATCGTCGCGACGCTCGGCTCGAAAGAGGGCTTCGCCAATATGGCGCAGGCAATCACCGCGCCCGGCGATGTGGTGCTGTGCCCGAACCCGACCTATCCGATCCATGCCTTCGGCTTCATCATGTCCGGCGGCGTCATCCGCTCGCTGCAGGTCCAGCCCGATGATGGTTTCATTCCGGCGCTGGAACGCGGCGTGCGCCATTCGATCCCCAAGCCGCTGGCGCTGATCCTCAATTATCCTTCGAACCCGACCGCGCATGTCGCCTCGCTGGATTTCTACAAGGATGTGGTCGCCTACGCCAAGAAGAACGAAATCATCATTCTTTCCGATCTGGCCTATGCCGAGATCTTCTTCGACGGCAACCCGCCGCCCTCCATTCTGCAGGTGCCGGGCGCCATCGACATCGCCGTCGAATTCACCTCGATGTCCAAGACTTTTTCGATGCCGGGCTGGCGCATGGGCTTTGCGGTGGGCAACGAGCGGCTGATCGCAGCGCTTACGCGCGTGAAATCCTATCTCGACTATGGCGCCTTCACGCCGATCCAGGTGGCGGCGACCGCTGCGTTGAACGGCGACGACACCGACATCGCCGAGGTCCGCAGCGTCTATCACAAGCGCCGCGACGTGATGGTCGATGCGTTCGGCCGTGCCGGCTGGCCGGTTCCGGCTCCGGCGGCGACGATGTTCGCCTGGGCGCCGATACCCGAACCTTACCGGGCGCTCGGCTCGCTGGAGTTCTCCAAGCTCCTGATCGAGAAGGCCGACGTTGCCGTCGCTCCGGGCATCGGCTTTGGCGAGCATGGCGATGATTTCGTCCGCATCGCGCTGGTCGAGAACGAGCACCGGATTCGCCAGGCGGCGCGTAACATCAAGCGCTTCCTGGGGTCGAGCACGGATCGGCCGGACAATGTGGTGCCGCTTACGGCGCGACGCTGACGGTTTTCCAGATATCTGATTTTTTGAAAGGCGTTGCCGGATATGGCCGAAGCGTTGCGTATTGGAATTGCCGGGCTGGGCACGGTCGGGGCATCGGTGGTCCGTGTTCTTGGCGAAAAGGCAGCCGAACTGACCCGGCAGTGCGGCCGCGATCTGGTCGTGACGGCGGTTTCGGCGCGCGACCGTTCGCGTCAACGCGGGATCGAACTCGGCTCGGCCAAATGGTTCGACGATCCTGTCGATCTGGCGAGGCATGCCGACATCGATGTCTTCGTCGAACTGATCGGCGGCGATGCGAATCCGGCGCTTGCCTGCGTTCAGGCAGCGCTGGAGGCCGGCAAACACGTCGTCACCGCCAACAAGGCGTTGCTTGCCAGGCATGGCGTGGCGCTGGCTGAAATCGCCGAGCGCAAGGGCGTGGTGCTCAACTACGAGGCGGCGGTCGCCGGCGGCATACCGATCATCAAGACGATGCGCGAGGCGATGGCCGGAAACAGCGTTTCGCGCGTGTTCGGCATCCTCAATGGCACCTGCAACTACATATTGACCCGCATGGAGGCCGAGGGGCTTTCCTTCGACGCCTGCCTGAAGGACGCCCAGCGGCTGGGCTATGCCGAGGCCGACCCGACCTTCGACATCGAGGGGCACGATACGGCTCACAAACTGGCAATCCTGACCAGCCTTGCCTTTGGCTGCCGGATTTCGGCCGATGATATTTATATGGAAGGCATCAGCAATATCACGCAGGCCGACATTCGCGCCGCCGGCGAGCTCGGCTACCGGATCAAGCTGCTCGGCGTGGCGCAGCACACGGAAAGCGGCATCGAACAGCGCGTCCACCCGACCATGGTTCCGACCGCTTCGGTCATCGCGCAGGTGCACGGCGTCACCAATGCGGTCGCGGTGGAAACCGACATTCTCGGCGAGCTTTTGCTTTCCGGACCCGGTGCCGGCGGCAATGCCACGGCCTCGGCTGTGGTTGGCGATATCGCAGACATCGCCAAGAGCCGGCCGGGATTCCAGCACGCGCCGGTTTTCGGACGCCCCGCGACCGAACTGCGCCCTTATAAAAGGGCCAGGATGCGCTCGCATGAAGGCGGCTATTTCATCCGGCTGACCGTGTATGACCGCGTCGGCGTGTTCGCCGCCGTTGCGGGGCGGATGGCCGACAACGAAATCTCGCTCGAATCGATCGTGCAGCACGGTTCGATTGCCGCCGAACCGGGCACCAAGACGGTGATTCTGGTGACGCATGCGACAAGCGAGGCCGCGGTGCGCAAGGCGGTCGAAAGTATCACCAGCGACGGCCATCTGACCGACAAGCCGCAGGTGATCCGCATCGAACGTGCCGATTGAGCGGACTGGCACTTTGTGCGCCTATCCTAATCGATTGATCTTCGGCCTCTCGGCACGATCAGTGCCGGTAGGCCTTGCTGTTGTCATGGCTCTTTGACACAAGGGGGCCGACTGTTCCTCCCGGGACACGACACCGACCAGTTTTACGGGGATGCATAATATGGCGAAAAGCGAAATCGCCGGTCTCGACCGGATTCTTACCATGGAACTCGTCCGCGTGACGGAGCGCGCCGCGGTCGCGGCAGCAAGGCTCAGGGGCAGGGGAGATGAGAAGGCCGCCGATCAGGCCGCGGTCGACGCGATGCGAGCCGAACTGAACCGACTAGCGATCAAGGGCACCGTCGTCATCGGAGAGGGCGAGCGCGACGAGGCGCCGATGCTCTATATCGGCGAGGAAGTCGGTTCGGGCGATGGGCCGGAGGTGGACATCGCTCTCGATCCGCTGGAAGGCACGACGATCTGCGCCAAGAACCTGCCCAATGCGCTGGCGGTTATCGCCATTGCCGAGAAGGGCAGCCTGCTGTTTGCCCCCGACGTCTATATGGACAAGATCGCGATCGGCCCAGGCTATCCGGACGGCCTCATCAATATCGACGCCTCGCCGCTCGAGAACATCCGCAACCTGGCAGACGCCAAGCGGGTGCCGATCTCTGAGATCACCGCCTGCATTCTCGACCGGCCGCGTCACGCCAAGCTGATCGAAGCGGTTCGCAAGACCGGCGTGGCCATTCGCCTGATCGGCGACGGCGATGTCGCCGGCGTCATCCACACCACCGATCCGGACGAGACCGGCATCGACATCTATCTCGGCACCGGCGGCGCACCCGAAGGCGTGCTTGCGGCAGCCGCTTTGCGCTGCACCGGCGGCCAGATGCAGGGGCGCCTGATTCTCGATACGCCCGAGAAAGCCGCACGCGCCGCAAAGATGGGCGTTTCGGACCCGAACAAGGTCTATCGCATCGAGGAAATGGCGCGAGGCGACGTGCTGTTCGCGGCGACCGGCGTGACTGACGGCAACATGCTTGCCGGCGTGAAGTTCGGCCGGGATTCGATCACCACCCACACGATCGTGCTGCGCTCCTCCTCGAAGACGGTGCGCGAGATCAAGGCGCGCCATCAGGACCTGGAAAAGTTCCAGGAGGAGGTTCGCTGATCGCGTAAACCCGGCGCGAGGGGATGAGCGGCGCATGACGCCCGAAAAACGCTTTTTCCTGGACGTTCGACGCTCTGCGACCGGGCTCTCATGGGAGCACCGGCTGAACGAGCGCCAGGAAATGGCGGCACTTGCGATCGCGCAGGCCGATGGCGTCCCGATCATCGTGGCGCGCGTTCTGGCCGGGCGCGGCGTTTCGGTGGAGGACGCGGCGCGCTTCCTCGACCCGACCATTCGCGACCTGCTTCCCGATCCGGCGACGCTGACGGACATGCAAGCCGCAGCGCGCCGCATCGCGGCGGCAATCCTACGCCGCGAGAAAGTCGCGATCTTCGGCGACTATGACGTCGACGGTGCGGCCTCCTCGGCGTTGGTGAAGCGCTTCCTGGCGCATTATGGCGTCGAGGCCGAAATCTACATTCCGGACCGCATTTTCGAGGGCTACGGACCAAATCCCGAGGCGATGCGCGAATTGGTGGGGCGCGGCGCCACGCTTATCGTCACGGTGGATTGCGGAACCAACAGCGCGACGTCCATCGACGCGGCGAGGGATGCCGGCGCCGAGGTGGTGGTGCTCGATCATCATCAGGTCGGCGGTGCATTGCCGTCGGCAGTGGCAATCGTCAATCCCAATCGCGAGGACGACTTGTCCGGGCAGGGTCACCTCTGCGCGGCGGGCGTGGTTTTCCTGACGCTGGTGCAGACAGTGCGGGTACTTCGCGAGGTTCTCCCCGATACGCCACCGCCGGATCTTCTGTCGATGCTCGATCTGGTGGCGTTGGCAACGGTCTGCGACGTAGTGGCGCTCACTGGCGTCAATCGGGCATTCGTCACCAAGGGATTGCTGGTCATCCGACAGCAGAAGAATGCCGGCATCGCAGCTTTGGCGCGCGCCGCGCGCATCGGCGAGCCGATCGGCGCTTTCCATCTGGCGTTTCTGATCGGTCCCCGTATCAATGCCGGCGGTCGCATCGGCGATGCCGCGCTTGGCAGCAGGCTGCTTGCGACCGACGATCCGGTCGAGGCCGGCAAAATCGCCGAGACGCTCGACCGACTCAATCAGGAGCGGCAGTCGCTCGAGCAGGAAATGCTGGCGGAAGCGCGCGCCGAAGCCGATGTCGAGCTTGCGGCGGGCATCGGCCCGGCGGTGGTGGTCACGGCAAGCCCGAAGTGGCATCCGGGTATCGTCGGCCTGCTTGCCTCACGGCTGAAAGATCATGCACGCCGCCCGGCGTTCGCCATCGCCTTCAATGTGAATGGCCTTGGCACCGGTTCCGGCCGCTCCATTGCCGGCTTCGATCTCGGACGGCTGGTGCGCGAAGCGGCCGAGCGCGGCCTGATCGTCAAGGGGGGCGGCCACGCCATGGCGGCGGGCATCACCGTGGAGCGGGAGAAGCTTGGCGCGCTCAGGGCCTTTTTTGAAGAGCGCTCCGCTGCCGATATCATTCGCCTGCATGGCGAGGCGAGCCTTCACGTCGATGCCGCCCTTGCCGCCGAAGGCGCGACGATCGAACTGATCGAGCAACTGGAAAGAGCCGGTCCGTTCGGTGCCGGCCATGTGGCGCCTCTTTTCGTCCTGCCGCGCCACCGCCTTGCCGATGCGCGGCTGGTGGGGACGTCACATATCAGGGTTGAACTGCGCTCGGATGGAGGTGGCCGCGTTCAGGCGATTGCCTTTCGAGCGGTCGATACAGCGCTGGGGAATTTTCTGTTCGCCAATCGCGGCGCGACGATACATGTCGCCGGCACTCTGGCGGCCAATCACTGGAATGGCAGCAAGACGGTGCAATTCCGGATCATGGATGCGGCTCAGGCCTGATCAGGCAAGTACCGTCTGCAACCGCTCCAGTTCCGCCAGCCGCGCCCTGGTCGCCTCGTAGCCGAGTTGGATCGCCTCGTCGGCCCGGTGGAACTCGGACAGGCCGACATGGCCAAGCTTCGGCTGGATCGAAAGGTCCGGCGGATCGCCGGCCAGCCGCGCCCGCGAAATGCGATCCTGGATGATGTTGAAGGCTTCGACCATGACGCCGGTGATGCCGAGCCGACTTTCCCGGCTTCTGGCCTCGTGCCCACGTAGATCGGCGGACGGCAAATCCTTTTCGATCACGAGTTCGCCGGCGCTGTGCTTGATCACCGCCGCGCGACCATAGAGGTCATAGTGCAGATTGACTGCGACCACGAGCCGCTGCTCATAGGCGCGGCAGACGGAGACCGGCACCGGGTTGACCAGGGCGCCGTCGACCAGCACGCGCTGGTTGGCGACGACGGGCTCGAAAACGCCGGGCAGCGCGTATGATGCGCGCATCGCTGTGATCAGCGAGCCATCCGACAGCCAGATTTCGTGCCCGGTGCCGATTTCCGTGGCGACACAGACGAACGGCTTCGGCAGGTTCTCGAAACGCAGGCCGGCCATGTGCTCCTGCATGCGCGCCGTCAGCCTCATGCCGCCGAACAGGCCGCTTCCGCCGAGGCGGAAATCGAGCAGGCCGAAAAACCGGCGCCTGGTCAGGCTGCGGGCGAAATCCTCCAGCTCGTCCAACTTGCCGGCCAGATAGCAGCCGCCAACCAGCGCGCCGATGGACGTACCCGCGATCATGTCGATGGCAATGCCGGCTTCGTCGAGTGCCCTCAAGACACCGATATGGGCCCAGCCGCGCGCGGCACCTCCGCCTAGGGCCAGCGAAATTCCGGATTTTTTTTCAGGAGGCGCTTCGGCTATGCCGCCGGACGATGCGGGGCCATTGGCTTCGCGGATGTCTGACCTGTTGCGCAATGACGCCCATTCGAGCATCGAAAATCTCCCTCTCCCCCAAGCGATAATAGGCGCAGGCCGTATCGAAAAGGTGAATCTGACTGATCTTGCGGTTCCAAGCAGTTCACTTGGCGTCTTGATATGTCTTTTTCGCGTCGAACAACGGTTTGCTGCCGTCGTCGGTCAGTATGGCGTTTCCTTCTTTTACGCCGACCGCCCTGTAAAAGCAGGAACGCCGGCCCGTGTGACAGGTTGCATCATGCCCGGTGACTTTGACACGCAGCCATATCGCGTCCTGGTCGCAGTCGGTGCGCATCTCCACCACCTGCTGAAGGTTCCCCGATGTCTCGCCCTTTTTCCAGAGCGAATTGCGCGATCGGGACCAATAATGGGCAATCCCTGTCTCAAGGGTCAGCGACAGGGCTTCGGCGTTCATATGCGCGACCATCAGCACCGTGCCGTCACCGGCATCGGTCACGACGGCCGTGACAAGACCGGCCGCATCGAAACGCGGAGAGAAGACGGCGCCCTCTTCGAGCGCCTTCTTGTCGGAAGGGGCGTTGTTGAAAGTGATGCTGGACATGTCCGGCTCCCGTTCAGCGGAGCCGGACATGCACCTGAAGCAGGGGTCAGCGGCCGTTCCGCACCATGGTCAAAAACCGGATCTGCTCTTCGGGACTATCCTTGAAAGCGCCGGTAAAGGTCGAGGTCAGGGTGGTGGAACCCTGTTTGCGAATGCCGCGCATGGCCATGCACATATGCTCGGCCTCGATGACCACGGCAACGCCACGCGGATTTACCACGTCCTGAATGACGCCGGCAATCTGCGCCGTCATCGCTTCCTGCGTTTGCAGCCGGTGGGCGAAGATGTCGACTACGCGCGCGATCTTCGACAGCCCGACGACCTTGCCCTCGGGCAGATAGCCGACATGGGCCTTGCCGATGATAGGCACCATATGGTGCTCGCAATGCGAATGGAACTCGATGTCCTTGACGAGAACCAGTTCGTCGTAGCCGGCGACCTCTTCGAAGGTGCGGCCAAGCTCCTCGGCCGGGCACTTGTCGTAGCCGCCGAACATTTCGCGGTAGGCCTTGACGACGCGCTTGGGCGTGTCTTTCAGGCCCTCGCGGTCGGGGTTGTCTCCCGTCCAGCGCAACAGCGTACGCACGGCAGCTTCGACCTCGGCCTCGCTTGGCCTGTCGGTGACCGGCTTTTCCATGTAGTCGGCCTTCGGCATTAGTTTGTTGATTACGGCGTCCATAGTAAGGCGTCTCCCGTAGTTCCCCTCGACGGAGGAACGAGTTGAACGGACCACAGCCTTTTGCGGGATCGTCGGAAATTACCGGCCCGAAAGCGGCGTGACTTGGTTCCGGCGCGACCTAGCTTCACTTGCCGTCGTCGGAACACCCGCATTATATAAGACTTGGCGTCGCGATTGGAAGGTGTACGAACGGCAAAGGCCGGTTTTGAAGCGGCGGCGGATTGGAAAATCATGATCGACGACGTCTACAATGCGAAAATTCTTGGCTTTGCGGGAAATATCGCGCGCATCGGCAGGCTCGAACACCCCGACGCCACCGCGACCGCTCATTCCAAGCTCTGCGGCTCCACGGTAACGGTCGATTTGAAGATGCAGGATGGCATCGTCACCGATTTCGCGCATGACGTGAAGGCCTGCGCGCTCGGTCAAGCCTCGTCGGCCATCATGGCGGCCAATGTCGTCGGCGCAACCTCCGGCGAATTGCGCGCCGTTCGTGAAGCCATGCGCAGAATGCTGAAGGAAAATGGCGCGCCGCCCGAAGGCCGCTTCGCCGATCTCAAATATCTGGAGCCGGTGCGCGATTACAAGGCAAGACATGCCTCGACCATGCTCACCTTCGACGCGGTTGTGGACGCTATCGGCCAGATCGAGAAAGACCGCGCCGAGGCGGCCGCCTGAGGCTTCATCGCCATGGTCCACCACCATTCCGCCGTGAGGGCTTCAGCCCGCACACGCAACTGGCCGGGCCCATGGCGAAAAACGCCGGGCAGGGTACTCGGCACGTCCCTGGTGCGGTTATATCAGCTCACTCTTTCCGGCTTTATCGGCAATTCCTGCCGACATCTGCCGACCTGTTCGGAATATGCCCATGAGGCAATCGCCCGACACGGCTTGTGGGCCGGCGGCTGGATGGGCCTGTTTCGCGTCGTCCGCTGCGGTCCTGGCGGCACCCATGGCATCGACCGCGTGCCCGAAACGCTCGAGGCCCGCTATGTCTGGTTCGCGCCTTGGCGCTACTGGCGGATCGGGAAAATGTCGCAGCACACCCATTCCTGAGCGTCCGGCGCTTTACGGCGCTGAAAACTCTGCCTAAAACCCCCGCTTGCCGCCGGATGCATCCGGCAATCACCACCCGCGCTCGTTTGCGGGACTGGATAGGAGAAAAGCTTTGTCGAATTCCGTTTCCCTTACATTTCCCGATGGTTCCGTTCGCGATTACGATGCCGCGATGACGGGTGCGGCGCTTGCCGAATCGATCTCGAAGTCGCTTGCCAAGAAGGCGGTCGCCTACGCCGTCGATGGCGTCGTTCGCGATCTGTCAGACCCGCTCGGCCAGTCCGGCAAGATCGAGATCGTCACCCGCGACGATCCGCGCGCGCTGGAACTGATCCGCCACGATACGGCGCATGTGCTCGCCGAGGCGGTGCAGGAATTGTGGCCGGGAACGCAGGTCACCATCGGTCCGGTGATCGAAAACGGCTTTTATTACGACTTCGCCCGCAACGAGCCGTTCACGCTCGAGGATTTGCCGGTGATCGAAAAGAAGATGCGCGAAATCATTGCGCGCAACCGGCCGTTCACCAAGGAGGTCTGGTCGCGCGACAAGGCCAGGAAAGTCTTCAAGGACAAGGGCGAGGCCTACAAAGTCGAACTCATCGACGCCATCCCCGAAGATCAGGACCTGAAGATCTACGCGCAGGGCGACTGGTTCGATCTTTGCCGCGGACCGCATATGGCCTCCATCGGCCAGATCGGCAACGCCTTCAAGCTGATGAAGGTTGCCGGCGCCTACTGGCGCGGTGACAGCAACAATCCGATGTTGACGCGCATCTACGGCACGGCCTGGGCCGACCAGGCGCAGCTCGACGCCTATCTTCACATGCTGGAGGAGGCCGAGAAGCGTGACCACCGCCGCCTCGGCCGGGAAATGGATCTGTTTCATTTCCAGGAGGAGGGGCCGGGCGTCGTGTTCTGGCATTCCAAGGGCTGGAAGATGTTCCAGAACCTCGTCAGCTACATGCGTCGCCGACTTGACGAACAGGGTTATCAGGAAGTCAACGCGCCACAGGTTCTCGACAAGTCACTGTGGGAGACATCCGGCCATTGGGGCTGGTACCGGGACAACATGTTCAAGGTCACGGTCGCTGGCGACGATACCAACGACGACCGGGTTTTTGCGCTGAAGCCGATGAACTGCCCCGGCCATGTCCAGATATTCAAGCACGGCTTGAAGTCCTATCGCGATCTACCGGTGAAGCTAGCCGAATTCGGCGCCGTGCATCGTTACGAGCCCTCCGGTGCGCTGCACGGGCTGATGCGCGTGCGTGGCTTCACGCAGGACGACGCGCATATCTTCTGCACCGAGGAGCAGTTGGCGGAAGAGTGCCTCAAGATCAACGACCTCATCCTCACCACCTATGCCGATTTCGGCTTCGACGAGATCACCGTCAAGCTCGCGACGCGGCCCGACAAGCGCGTCGGTACGGATGAGATGTGGGATCATGCCGAGGACGTGTTGAAACGCATTCTCGAAGAGATCGCGGCGAAATCCGGGAATCGCATCAAGACCGGCGTCAATCCGGGCGAGGGGACGTTCTACGGCCCGAAATTCGAATATGTGCTGCGCGACGCCATCGGCCGCGAATGGCAGTGCGGCACCACGCAGGTCGATTTCAATCTGCCGGAACGATTCGGAGCCTTCTATATCGGCTCCGATTCGGAGAAGAAGCAGCCCGTCATGGTCCATCGCGCGATCTGCGGCTCGATGGAGCGCTTCCTCGGCATATTGATCGAAAATTATTCCGGCCACTTCCCGCTGTGGTTTGCCCCGCAGCAGGTGGTGGTGGCGACGATCACCTCCGAAGCCGACGACTATGCGCAAAAGGTCGTGGCGCGGCTGAAAGCGACGGGCCTGTCGGCGGAAGCCGATCTGCGCAATGAGAAGATCAACTACAAGGTGCGCGAGCACAGCCTTGCCAAGATTCCGGTCATTCTCGTCTGCGGCAAGCGCGAGGCCGAGGAAAGCACTGTCAATATCCGCCGGCTCGGCTCGCGCGATCAGCAGTCGATGACACTCGACGAGGCGGTAGCCTCGCTGCAGGAGGAAGCGATCACGCCGGACCGCCGGCGCGCGCTCCAGGGCTGAACCCTCTAAATGGCGCCGAATCGATCCGGCGCCATTTTCCTGTGTGCCGGAATGTGTTTGCGATCAGGTTCAGGAAGCACGGAAAGCGCCATTTGCAGGCCCTTTTGGCTTGAATACCAGGGCGCCTAGTCCACGCCCTCATTCGGATCCTGCGCATTGGCATCGGTGGCCAGGACTTCGACGTCCTGATTGCGCCCGCCGACAACCGTGAAATCGCGCTGATAGATTCGGTCGCGATTCTTGGCGACGATCGTGTAGTCGCCTTCCGATAGTACCATGGCCGCGAAAGCGCCGACGCTCTCGCGTATGGGATCGCCGGAATTCGTCAGCACCGACCATGAGGTGTCGGCCATCGCCTCGCCGCCTTCCTCGCGCACCAGCTTCAGGGTCAGTTCGGCGGCGCGATGTTCCACCGTGGCTTCCGTGAGCTTGCCGGCTTCGACGCGGATGTCGGAACGGATGACGGCGTTGACCGATCCATAGGTCGAAACGACATGGTAGACGCCGGAATTGAGCCGCACGATGGTGTTGGGGCTGACATCCGGAATGATCAGCGCGCGATCGCCGTCGGTTCCCGGCTCGGCTTCGTAGATCGAGAAGCGCAGCTTTTTCGGCGGTATGCGCACGCCGCCGGCCAGGACGGCATCGAGCTTCAGCCCGCCGGCGTCGAGCACAACGCTTTCCGTCTTGGGGTCGCGGCCGATGGTTATGCGTTTGGTGGCACCGGCGCGTCCGAACGAGGCGTGGACGAGATAGCTTCCGGGCTCGAGGTGGAACAGGGTCGTTCCGCCCTGCGCCGACGCGACCAGCGGCAGCTTGCCATCCGGTCCGGGCTCGGGGCGGAAGACGCGCCAGACAAGGCCGTGCTCAATTTCCTTGCCGTCGTCGGTCAGTTTCGCGGCGAGCGTGACTTCGCCGCCGCCATTCTCGGCCAGCGGCCGGCTGTTGCGCGGATTGGCGTAGTTGGACAGACCCGGCAGTTCGACCCCTTTCAGCGGATTGGGGTTCTCCTGCGCCGAAGCGCCCGTCGGCGCCAGCACAAGCAGCGTGGCGGCGGCAAGCCAGGCGGCGTATCGGGAAAATTCGGCAAACATCACTTGTTTGAAGCTGAACGCAGTGGCAATTTCAAGGCTTATTCACGCGCGCGACATGCCTTGGCGCAAGCTCGCCGCCTTATCCTCCCGTCGCATCCAGCCGACATCATCAGAAAGTATCCATAGTGACGTCATCGATTGTTGAATTCATGCTGACCAGGAGCTCCGCTCCGATCAAGGACCTCAGCGAGCCTGCTCCCAATGATGCGCAGATCGAAACGCTCATCAAAATAGCATCCCGCGTTCCCGACCATGGCCGCCTGGCGCCGTGGCGGTTCATCATTTATCGCGGCGACGCGCGCATCCGCATCGGCGAGAAACTCGCGGCACTGGCACAGGAGCGTGAAGGGCCGCTGAACGAGGCCCGGCGCGAGCAGGAGTTGACGCGGTTTTCACGCGCACCGCTGGTCATCGGGGTTATTTCCTGTCCGAAGGAGAATCCCAAGATTCCACAATCGGAGATGCTCCTGTCCGGTGGCGCCGCGGCCATGAACCTTGTCATCGCGGCCAATGCGCTCGGCTATAAGACGAACTGGATCACCAACTGGTATTCCGAAGTCGAGGAAGGCCGACGCATTCTAGGCCTTGCCCCGCATGAGCGCGTCGTCGGCTTCGTGCATATCGGGTCGTTCGACGGCCCTGTGCCCGAGCGGCCTCGACCGGACGTTTCCCAGCTTTACAGCGAATACACGGGGCCCTGGCAGGGTTAGGTCGCGATCCCTGCAAACCGCGCCCGCGCCAGAACGCGCTCGGCGCGGCTCAGGTGCGGCCGATCGTACATCTGGCCATCCAACGCCACCACGCCGGGATTTCCGGCTGCCTGAAAGGCCTCAATGACTGCCTTGGCGTGGGCGACTGCGTCCGGTGACGGTGTGAACGCCTCGTTGATAACGGGCACCTGGTCGGGATGGATCGCCATCTTGCCGGTGAAGCCGTCGCGCTCGGCGGCCAGGCATTCCGCGCAAAACGCGTCCATGTCGCGGAAGTTCGGAAAGACCGTGTCGATCGCGGCGATCTCGGCGGCCGACGCCGCCAGGATGGTGAGTGCGCGCGCAAGGCGGAAAACATCGGTGTAGCGGCCATCCGCATCGCGGGCGGTGCGCGCTCCGACAGCCGCCGACAGGTCTTCCGCGCCCCAGGTGAGGCCGGTGAGCCGATGGCTGACGCCCGCATAGCTCCCCGCCGCAAGGGTGCCCGCCGCAGTTTCGGTGATGATCGGCAAAATGGCGATGCCGCCATCGCTGAGCCCGTTCTCGGCCTCGTGAACGCGCAGCTTCACGGCAAGCAATTGCACGTCGGCGCCGCTGTTCGATTTGGGCAGCATGATTCCTTCCGGTCTTACCGGGACAAGGGCTGCCAGGTCATCGTCGGTCAAGCCGCTCGACAGATCGTTGACGCGGACATAGACGGCAGGACCTTGCCCGCCTTGGCGCTGCCCACTTCGGCGCTGCTTGAGGAAATCGGCCGCAGTCGTGCGCGCCAGTGCCTTGTTTTGCGGCGCAACCGAGTCCTCCAGGTCGATAATGACGACATCGGCTTTGGAGCCGAACCCTTTTTCGAGCTTCCGTTCCGAATCGCCGGGCACGAAAAGCAGCGAGCGCATGGTCAGGCGGCTTTCTTTTTCATCATGGCCTGGCGCACGCATCTGGCGACAAGCACGTCGTCCTGATTGAAGGCGCGATGTTCAAGCTCGACAATGCCGCGATCCGGCTTCGATCTGGAGTCGCGCACCGAAAGTATTTCCGTTTCGACCCGGATCGTGTCGCCGTGGAAAACCGGATTCGGAAACACCGTTTCGCGCATGCCCAGATTGGCGATGGTGGTGCCGACCGTGATGTCGTTGACCGAAATGCCGATCATCAGGCCGAGCGTGAACAGCGAATTGACCAGCGGCTTGCCCCACTCGGTTTTCGCGGCGAAGTCGAAGTCGATATGCAACGGCTGCGGGTTGAGCGTCATCACCGAAAACAGCATGTTGTCGCTCTCGGTCACCGTCTTCCTGAGCGGGTGCTGGATGACCTTCCCGACGACGAATTCTTCGAGATAAAGACCGCTCACGCGCGTTCCTCCGCTGGTCTCACCCGACTTTGATAGTTCTCCGCCCGGCCTCGCGCAACCGGGTTAAGAAAGATGGTGAACCGTTCGTAAACCATTTTTCCCTAGCTTCCGTCGACGGGGCCGGAAGAATCTTCCGGTGGGATGCAGAGTGGGCGCGGATGATCGTCGAGCATTTCCTGAAATGGGTGGATACTGCTCGCGTGAACGAGCGCGCGGCTGCTGCCGGCGCGCTTGCCCGCGCCTTCATCCAGAACGAATTGCCGTTCGAAGACCGTTGCGCGGCCGAGGCGGCCTTGACGCTGCTGCTGGACGATCCGTCCTCAAAGGTTCGCCTGGCGATCGCCGAGGCGCTGTCGATGAGCCGCCACGCGCCGTTGCAGATCATCAGTGCGCTGGCGGCGGACCAGCCCGAGGTTGCAGCCCTGGTGCTTGTCCGTTCGCCGCTGCTTACCGATGGCGATCTTATCGAGCATGTCGCCACGGGCTCCGGTGCGACGCAGAGATTGATTGCCGGTCGTCCGTCCGTTTCGATGGCCGTATCGGCGGCCATTGCCGAGATCGGTGAAGCGGAAGCCTGCGTTGCGCTGGTTGCCAATACCGGCGCCGACATTGCCTCGCTCAGCTTCCGGCGCATGGCCGAGCGCCACGGCGATCTCGCTCACGTGCGAGAGGCCTTGATCGCCGACGCGCGGCTGCCTTCCGACTGCCGGCACATGCTTCTGGTCAAGGTCGGAGAGGCGTTGAAACGCTCGCCGCTGGTCGCCGCGCTGATGGGGTCAGTGCGGGCGGATCGGGTCATGCGCGATGCCTGCATCAAGGCCTCCCTGACCTTGATCGAGGGCACGAGACCAGGCGAGTACGCGGCGCTCATCGAGCATCTGCGTCTGCGCGGCGATCTCACCTGCGGCTTTCTCATCCGAATAATCGCTCACGGCAAGGTCGATTTCTTCGGCGTCACACTGGTTGCACTTACAGGACAGGCCGAATCGCGTGTCCGCACCCTGCTCGCAGGCGGCAATGATGTCGCGCTGTCGGCGCTGTTTCGCGGTGCCGGCCTGGCAGCCGTGACGCATCCGGTAATCCTGCGCGCGCTGAAGGTCTGGCGCGAGGTGGCCAACGGCAAGCGCACCGCTGGTGCCCAGGAAGTGAGCTGGCTGATGCTTAAGGAGATCGGCGGGCCGTCGGTATCGGGCGATCTCGCCGGACTGGTCAAGTCGATCCATCTGGAGGCGCTGCGCGAGAACGCGCGCGGTCACGCGCTGGCCATCGCGGCGGCCTGACGGCCGATCAGCTCAGATATCCAGTTCCTGCGCGTATTCGGCGCGGTCCTGGATGAAGCGGAAGCGCATTTCCGGCTTGGTGCCCATCAGCGCATCGACCGTCGATTTCGTGGCGTCTTCCTCATCCAGCACTTCGACGCGCAGAAGCGTGCGCTTCTTCGGGTCCATCGTCGTTTCTTTGAGCTGGTGGGCCATCATTTCGCCGAGGCCCTTGAAGCGCCCGATCTCGATCTTGCCGCGTCCGGTGAATTCCGTCCTGAGCAGTTCGTCCTTGTGGGCGTCGTCGCGGGCATAGGCGGTCTTGCCGCCCTGGCTGATGCGATAAAGCGGCGGCACCGCCATATAGAGATGGCCGCCACGAACGAGCTGCGGCATTTCCTGGAAGAAGAAGGTGATGAGGAGCGAGGCGATATGCGCGCCATCGACGTCGGCATCCGTCATGATGATGACCCGGTCGTAGCGCAGATCCTCCTGACGATATTTTGAGCGCGTGCCGCAGCCGAGCGCCTGGATCAGGTCGGCAATCTGCTGGTTGGCAGTCAGCTTGTCGCGCCCGGCGCTGGCCACGTTGAGGATTTTTCCGCGCAACGGCAGGATCGCCTGCATGGCCCGGTCGCGCGCCTGCTTGGCCGAGCCGCCGGCCGAATCGCCTTCGACGATGAAGATCTCGGCACCCGCCGCCGCGTTCTGCGTGCAGTCCGCCAGCTTGCCGGGCAGGCGCAGCTTGCGCACCGCCGTCTTGCGCGACACTTCCTTTTCCTGGCGGCGCCGCACGCGTTCGTCGGCGCGCGCGATCACCCATTCCAGAAGCTTGGACGCTTCTTGCGGATTATCGGCCAGCCAATAGTCGAACGGGTCGCGCACCGCAGTTTCGACGAGCCGCTGGGCTTCCACCGTCGCCAGTCTGTCCTTGGTCTGGCCGACGAATTCCGGCTCGCGGATGAAGACCGACAGCATGCCGGCTGCCGAAATCATCACGTCCTCGCTGGTGATGACGGAGCCGCGCTTGTTGCCGGTCAGCTCTGCGTAAGCGCGCAGACCGCGTGTCAGCACGTTGCGGAAGCCGGTCTCATGGGTGCCGCCTTCGCCGGTAGGGATAGTGTTGCAGTAGGAATTCAGGAAGCCGTCGCCGCCATACCAGGTGACCGCCCATTCCATCGTTCCGTGGCCGCCCGGCCGCTCGCTTTTCCCCGCGAATATCTCGCGGGTGACCTGGTAATCGGTGCCGAGCGATTCAGCCAGATAGTCCTTCAGGCCCCCCGGAAAATGCAGCACCGCCTTTGCCGGGGTCTCGTCCTTGATCAGCAGCGGATCGCAGGACCAGCGGATTTCCACGCCGCCGAAAAGATAGGCCTTCGAACGGGTCATGCGGAACAGCCGCGCCGGCTCGAAATGCGCCGTCTTGCCAAAGATTTCCGGGTCCGGATGGAAGCGTATTCTGGTGCCGCGGCGGTTGTGCACTTCGCCGAGCGCTTCCAGGCCGCTCCTGGCCACGCCGCGCGAGAAGCGCTGGCGATAAAGCTGGCGTCCGCGCGCAACCTCCACTTCCAGTTCGTCGGAGAGCGCATTGACCACCGACACGCCGACGCCGTGCAGGCCGCCCGAGGTCTCATAAACCTTGGAATCGAATTTGCCGCCGGAATGCAGCGTCGTCATGATGACTTCCAGCGCCGGCTTCTTGAATTTCGGATGCGGGTCTATGGGGATGCCGCGACCATTGTCGGTAACCGTGACGAAGCCGTCGGCGCCGAGCTCCACTTCGATGAAGGTGGCGTGGCCGGCGACCGCCTCGTCCATCGAATTGTCGATGACTTCGGCAAACAGGTGGTGCAGCGCCTTCTCGTCGGTGCCGCCGATATACATGCCGGGCCGCCGGCGCACCGGCTCCAGACCCTCCAGCACCTCGATATCGGCTGCGCTGTAGCTCTCGCTGCCGTCTTTCGGCTGAGGCGCTGAGGCACGCTTGGTGAGCGCCTGCACCAGCGGATCGGCTGGCCGCGACGACCTCAGGGAAACCGGTTTGTCGAGATTTGCGAAGAGATCGTTGCTGTCATCCATATTCGGTGCGGGTGTCCCCTGATTCGAATCATAGTAGATATTGCCACGCTTTGCCGGGAGCGCGACAGAGGTTCCCGTTCCGTTCGGGCAAACCTTCGCCATGCTGCAGGCATCAGACGGTCGTGATTGAACGAGGCGGCGTAATCCGAACCCGTCAAACACCATTCCGACCTTTTGCGCAAACCCTGCAGCAACCGAACCGGCCAGAAACGCCGATAAATCGGCCGATGGACGAAAAAATGGCCGACGCCGAAGCGCCGGCCATCTGAATATCAATTGGTCCTGGTTATTCGGCCGCGCCGAGATATTCGGTCATTGGCGGGCAGGAACAGACCAGATTGCGGTCGCCGCCGACATTGTCGACGCGCGAGACAGGCGGCCAGTATTTCGCCGCGCTGTCGGCATCACCGGCGGGATAGGCGGCTTCCAGGCGCGAGTAGGGGTGAGACCAGTTATCCGCCAAGGTCTCGGCCGCCGTGTGCGGCGCGTTGACGAGCGGATTGTCTTCCTTCGGCCATTCGCCCTTCGCGATCCGCCCCGCTTCTCCGGCAATCGAAATCATCGCTTCGCAGAAGCGGTCGATCTCGTGCTTGGACTCGGACTCGGTCGGCTCGACCATCAATGTGCCGGCCACGGGCCAGGACATGGTCGGCGCATGGAAGCCGTAGTCGATCAACCGCTTGGCGACGTCCTCGACGCTGACGCTCGCGCTTTCCTTCATCACGCGCGTATCGAGAATGCATTCATGGGCGACCCGATCGTTGCGGCCGCGAAACAGGATCGGATAGTGCGTCGCCAGCCGCGCGGCGATGTAGTTGGCGTTGAGGATTGCCGTTTCCGTCGCCCGCTTCAGGCCGCTTGCGCCCATCATCCGGATATACATCCAGGTGATCGGCAGGATGGAGGCGCTGCCGAAGGGGGCTGCGGCAACCGCGTGCTTGCCCCTCTCGTTGACGTGACCCGGCAGGTAGGGCGCAAGGTGCGCCTTCACGCCGATCGGGCCGACGCCGGGGCCGCCGCCGCCATGCGGAATGCAGAAGGTCTTGTGCAGGTTCATGTGGCAGACGTCGGCGCCGATATCGGCCGGCCGCGAAAGTCCGACCAGCGCGTTGAGGTTGGCGCCGTCGAAATAGACCTGGCCGCCATGTTCGTGGATCACTGCGCAGATATCGCGGATACCTTCCTCGAACACGCCATGAGTCGAGGGATAGGTGATCATCAGCGCCGCAAGGTCCTTTGCATGCGCCGCGGCCTTGGCCTTGAGATCGTCCATGTCGACATTGCCGTCGTCGGTGCAGCTGACGACCACCACCTTCATCCCGACCATGTTGGCGCTGGCCGGATTGGTGCCATGCGCCGAAGACGGGATCAGGCAGATGTCGCGATGGCTATTCCCGCGCGCCTGGTGATAGTGGCGAATGGCGAGAAGGCCGGCATATTCGCCCTGGCTTCCGGCGTTCGGCTGCAGCGACACGGCGTCGAAGCCGGTGATTTCGGCCAGCCAGTTCTGCAGGTCGCGAATCATTGCGCGGTAGCCGACTGAATGGGCGGCGGGCGCGAAGGGATGCAGGTTTGCCACCGACGGCCAGCTCACCGGCATCATTTCTGCTGCCGCATTGAGCTTCATCGTGCAGGAGCCGAGCGGGATCATCGCCCGGTCGAGCGCCAGATCCTTGTCGGCAAGTCGCCGCAGGAAGCGCATCATCTCGGTTTCCGAGCGATTTTCGTGGAAGACCGCCTGCGTCAGGAAGCCGTGGCCGCGCGCATCCTCGACCGCCTTCTTGCCGACGCGTCCAGGCTTTGCGCCGAAGAGGGCCGCAATGGCCTCGAGGTCTGCTTCCGTCGAGGTCTCATCGAACGTCACACTGATGCGATATTTGTCGATGACCCGAAGCAGCCGCCCGCCGTTTTCAGCCTTAGCGGCGATCTCCTCGGCATCTCCTGCCACTGCCACCGTCACCGTGTCGAAGCGCTTGTCGCCGACCAGCGCGACGCCGGCCGCCTTCAATCCCGCCGCCAGCCGCTCGGCGAGTGCCTTGACCTCGTTGGCGATCGACCGCAGCCCTTCCGGACCATGCCAGATCGCGTAGGCTGCCGCCATGTTGGCAAGCAGGGCCTGCGCCGTGCAGATGTTCGAGGTCGCCTTGTCGCGGCGAATGTGCTGTTCGCGCGTCTGCAAGGCCAGACGATATCCCGGCCGGCCTTTCGAGTCGGTGGATTGGCCGACCAGCCGCCCCGGCATCAGCCGCGTCAGCCTGTCCGACACCGCGCAATAGGCGGCATGCGGTCCGCCGAAGCCCATCGGCACTCCGAAACGCTGCATCGAGCCGACAGCGATATCGGCGCCGAGCTTTGCCGGAGACTCCGAGATCGTCAGCGCCAGCGGGTCGGCGGCGAAAATGACGATCGCGCCAGCCGCCTTGGCTTTCTTGATGGTCGCGGCATGATCGCCATAGACGCCGAGCGTATCAGGCCAGGAGACGACAAGGGCCGCGGTGTTCTCGCCGACCTCATCGGCAATTCGGATGGAGAGCGGTTCGGCGCGCGTCTTGACCACGTCCAGCGTCTGCGGATGCGGCACGCCGGCAAAGACGATCTCGTTGCGCTTCTCGCGATGATGCCGGCAGGCGATGCCGATGGCTTCGGCCACCGCCGTGGCTTCGTCGAGAAGCGAAGCCGACGCCACCGGCAGGCCGGTCAACTCGGTCACCAGCGTCTGGAAATGGAACAGAAGTTCCAGCCGTCCCTGGCTGATTTCCGACTGATATGGCGTGTAGGCCGTATACCAGGCGGGATTTTCAAACAGGTTGCGCTGGATGACCGGCGGTACATGGCAGCCGTGATAGCCGGCGCCGATGAAGCTCTTCAGCACCGTATTGCGGGCCATTTTTCCGGAAAGCTCGGCAAGCGCCTCGGATTCACTGGCCGGTGCCGGAAGATCGAGTTCGCGGTCGAGCCGGATCGATTTCGGTACGGCTTGAGAGATTAACGTTTCGATGGAGGGGACACCGAGCACCGCAAGCATGGCGCGGGTGTCGGCGGGACTGGGGCCGATGTGGCGCGCCGCGAAGGGAAGGGGAGCCGTGGTCATCTTTGCTAATCCTGTTCCGGATCACCGTGAACTCGCTTCGAATTCATCAAGGTGATCGCTTCTCTATTAGATAAGTGCGGGATGCGGATTTGCCCGCCTCCCGCGGTTCCTCATCCGCTCTATCCGATCAGAGCCTTGTATCCGGCCTCGTCCATCAGCCCTTCGAGCTGGCTTTCGTCGGAAAGCCTCATCTTCCAAAGCCATCCGTCCGTCGTGGCGGCAGAGTTGACCAGCGACGGGTTGGAGCCCAGCGCGCCGTTCGCCTCGACGATTTCGCCATCGACGGGCGCATAGACGTCGGAGGCCGCCTTGACGGATTCGACCACCACGGCGACGTCGCCCTTGGCAAGCGCGCGACCGGGTTCGGGCAGGTCGACGAAAACCAGATCGCCAAGCTGCTCCTGCGCATAGTCAGTGATGCCGACCGTCGCGACGCCGTTTTCGACACGGAGCCATTCGTGATCGTCGGTGAAATAAGTTGTTGCCATGAGAATATTATCCTTTGCGGTAGCGATGCTGTGTGAAGGGAAGAGGATGGATGTCGACCGGAACCCTGGTTCCGCGTACGTCGGCAAAAAGCCTGGTTTCCGGCTTGGCCAGCGGCGCGGAGACGTAGCCCATCGCGACCGGTGAGCCGACCGTCGGGCCGAAGCCGCCCGAGGTGACGCGGCCGGCCGGGGCGCCCGCTTCGTCGAACAGGCTTGCCGCGGCTCGCACCGGCTGGCGGCCTTGCGGCTTCAGTCCCACCCGTTTTTCGGAGGGGCCTTTTTCCAATATGGCGCTGAGCGCCTCGGCGCCGATGAACCCGCCCGAAGCGCGGACATCCTTGGAGATCGCCCACATCAAACCGGCGGTCGCCGGGTCGATTTGCGGCGTCAGGTCCAGGCCGTGCAGGCAGAGCCCCGCTTCCAGCCGCAGGCTGTCGCGTGCCGCAAGGCCGATCCACATCACGCGGTCGTCGGCCAGAAGCCGCTCGAGCAGTGCTCGCGCGTCTGCTTCCGGCAAGCCGATTTCGAAGCCGTCCTCGCCGGTATAGCCGGAGCGGCTCATGAACCAGTTGTCGCGCGGCTCCACGCCGTGCATGAACACCAGCGCGCCGGTCTCGACGCCCGCGCGCGACAGTGCCGCCCAGGCTTCGGGGCCCTGTATGGCGAGGAAGACCCGGTCGACCGCGTCGACCTTGCAGTCAAAACCGCCCGCCAGGGCGCGCAGATGCGCCTCGTCGGCCTCAGCGTTGCCGGCATTGGCCACGACCATGAAGCGGTCATGCCCAAGCCTGGTGACGATCAGGTCGTCCTCGATGCCGGCCTGCTCGTTCAAAAAGAACGTGTATTTCGACTGGTGCTGCGCAAGCCCAGCGGCATCGAGCGGGCAGGCTCGTGCAAGCAGCGTGGCCGCGTCCGGCCCGCTCACCTCAATCAGCCGCATATGCGAGATGTCGAACAGCCCGACATGCTCGCGCGTGTGGACGTGCTCGGCCATGACGCCGGCAGGATAGGTCAGCGGCATCGACCAACCGGCGAAAGGACCGAATCGGGCGCCTGCCTTTATGTGTAGATCTTCGAGGGGTAGGGTTCTGGTGTCATTGCCCGTCATGTCTTCTCCAGAGTCGCACGTAGCCGCTGCGGCGGCCATTCCGTGCCCCTCTGTCTGAAGCCTGAGAGACTCGCGCAACCGGAACTCTGTCGGCGGCGCTTACACCTTCGGCGCGGGGTTTTCGGCCCCGACTTTCCAGAGTGTCTTTCCCGTTCACGGTTCTTTTGCCTGAGAGATTTCGGGCGATTTCCCCTTCGGCGACAGCCTTCGCTGTTCTCTCCCGCAAACAGGTAGAATCCAAAATTGGACCCTCGACGCCGTATAGCTAGCCCACCTCTGACATTTTGTCACGCCCCCTCGTGCGGAAAAAAATCAGAGAAAATAAATGCCTAGCTGCTCGAATCGTGGGGGGCGTCCTGAAAAGCGTTCGCGGATGCGAATAGACGCCCCCGCCACGCGTCAGGCGACGGCGCGCCTTTCCATATCGTTCTGGATGCGCTCGATCAGGTTTCCTGTCTCGGCATGCAGAAGCTTCAGGCGGTTGAGCTGCGCTTCGACGCGCTCGCCTGTTTCGAAATCGTCTTCGTCGTCTTCGATCTCCACCGGTCCGGTGCCAATGCCGTGCAGGACCCAGGAAAGACTGACGTTCAATATGCCCGAAAGTGTATTCAGCCGATGCGCCCCGGGCTGCGCGCGATCGCTCTCCCAAGCCTGCACTGTCGACATTTTCACGCCCAGGCGCCATGCAACCTGCTTGATGCTCTGGCCGCTGGCTTCGCGGGCGCGGGAGAGCCGCCCGCCGATCGTATCAAGGTCAGGAATTTCGTCGTAAATGGTCGTGGTGTTGGGCACCCGATCGGCCTCCTGCGGTTTGTGCGTCATGTCGCGTCCCGAGCGGACGCAACTGACGCAAGGATGAAGGACGGGCGTCCGCATGGCAAGGCAGTTTTGGACAATATCGTGTAATTGCCTGTATTTACAGGCAATTCTTATACTGCAATTTTCATTTCCGCCATGCGAATCGCTGCCGGTTCACCTCGGATGATTGTCCCGACGCCGCAACCTCGGCGCTACAGAACAAGCCTCTCGGCATGCCACCGGAGATGGTCGTCCATGAAGGTGGAGATGAAGAAATAGGAATGGTCGTAGCCTTCGCGCATGCGCAAGGTCAGCGGGATTTCCGCTTTCTTGCAGGCAGCCTCCAGCAGCCACGGGCGCAACCCGTCGTCGAGGAATCCATCCGCCTTGCCCTGGTCCACGAGGAATTCCGGGAAGCGGTTGCCGTCCTCGATCAGCGCGCAGGCGTCGTAGGCGCGCCATGACGCTTCGTCGGTGCCGAGATATTTCTCGAACGCCGGCTTCGACCACCCGGCATCCATGGGGTGGACGATCGGTGCGAAGGCCGAGCAGCTCTTGAAGCGTTCGGGGTTTCTAAGCGCCATCGTCAGCGCGCCATGGCCGCCCATCGAATGGCCGAAGATCGACTGCCGCGACATATCGGCCGGGAAATTCGCCCCGATCAGCGCCGGCAACTCCTCGGTGACATAGGAGTACATGCGGTAGTTCTTCGCATAGGGCTGCTGCGTGGCGTCGAGATAAAAGCCGGCGCCACAACCGAACTGCCAATTGTCCTTCTCGTCCGGAATGCCTTCGCCGCGCGGGCTGGTGTCGGGGCAGACGATGATGAGGCCGGCTTCCGCCGCCATGCGCCGATACTCGCCCTTGTCCATGACGTTCTGGTGGGTGCAGGTCAGGCCGGAGAGATACCAGACGACCGGGCAGGGGCCATTCTTGGCCTGAGGAGGCACGAATACGGCGAAAGTCATCTCGCAGTCGCAAGCCTCGGACTGGTGCGAATAGACGCCTTGAACGCCGCCGTGGGATTTCGCGGTGGAAATGGTTTTCATGGCCAGAAATTCTCCGGATTAGCTGCCGAGCGATACGACCACGTTCACGGCGGCCGCAACGATAACGGTGTTGAAGAAAAACGATATGATGGAATGGACTAGGGTTACCTGGCGCAACATGACGTTGGTGATCGCCACGTCGGAGGTCTGGCTGGTCATTCCGACCACACAGGCGAAATAGAGGAAGTCGGCTCCGTTCGGCTCCCGCCTGCCTGGAAAATCAAGGCCCCTTCCGGGTTTGCCAGCCGGCTTGCCGTCGCTTGCCGTTTCAGGCCGCCAGTAAAGATGAGCATAGTGAAGCGCTGCCATCATGTGGATGGTCAGCCAGCCGAGCGGTACCGATATGACGGCGAGGCCGAGTGTCCAAATACCGGCGGCCTGCTGGCTGTTGAGCGTCATGAACAGAGAGGTGGTCGCCACCGCCACCGTCAGGATCGTTACGGCGAAGATGATGCCGATCGGCTCATCGGCATTTTCCGCATGCTTTCGCAGGAAAGCAGCCGTGAGACGAGGCAAGCGGATCAACGTCAGGATCAGATAGGTGGCAAAGAACAGATCGGCACCGATCACGATTGCCAGCTCCGGCAGTAGCAGCAGCGAAATCAGGAAGGCCACAATGCCGAGAACCGCTCCGACGGCGAAGGGAAAGTGGCGATGCTGCAGGAAGCTCATCCGGCCAGGCCCTTTGCCCCGCTTTCGGCCAAGGCTATCGCTTTTCGTGCCGTCTGGTCCAGCGCGCCCAGAAAACGCGAACGGTCCTGCGGTGTGAAGCCGGCATTATAGCCCTTGCTTTCGCCGGTTTCGCGCAAATGCTGCTGCAGGTCGCGCATGGCCACCGCCATGCCGATCGATTCCTCGGTAAACGGCTTTCCCGTGACCCCCAGGACATGCGCACCGAGCGCCACGGTTCTGGCGGCAAGCGGAATATCGGCGGTCACCACAATGTCGTTCGACCGGGCATTTTCGATGATCCAGTCGTCCGCCGCGTCGGCGCTCCTGGGAACGACGACGTGGCGGATCATCGGATCGCGCGACGGGCGCAAGCCGCCATTGGAAACGAAAGTGACGACTAACCCAAGCCGGTCGGCGACCTTCTCGACTTCCGCCTTCACCGGACAGGCGTCGGCATCGACATAGATGATCGGGGCCGGCATGGGGTCCTTCTTCAGTAGAGCACGACGCTTCTGATGCTTTCGCCGCGGCGCATCAGCTCGAAGCCCTTGTTGATGTCT
>NZ_JBLLVA010000042.1:0-28469 GCF_047739745.1 Borborobacter xinjiangensis
CTTGAATCACAAAACAGCCAAAACCGGAATCCCCTCCGATTCAGTCAAGGCCTGAACCGCTCTCGCTGCTCGAGTCCGATCCTTCAGAGCTTCGTGCCTCAGCAAAGATGCTCGAATAACTAGGTCGCAGTATTGCTTGTCTGCGCAAAATTCGGCAGCCGGATTGCGGCACGGCCTCGGTTAACGCAGCCTCAAAGAAAAAGCCGCCGGAATATCCGGCGGCCTTGCGATCTCGTCGATACTTTTGTGAGAAGCAATCGCTCTTGCTCAGTTGAGCTTGCTCTTTACCTCCTGAAGCGAGGCCTTGAAGAGGTTCCCGTCCACCTTGCTATCAACCTTGCCGGCAAGCAGAGTGCGCGCAGCCTCGACGGCGATATCAACCGCGCTAGAGCGGACTTCGTTGACGGCGTCGCGCTCGGCCTGGCCGATCTTCTGCTCGGCAAGAGCGGTGCGGCGCGCGACATAGTCCTCCGTCTTCTGCTTGGCATCGGCCAAAAGAAGATCGGCCTCATGCTTCGCCGCGTTGACGATATCGACCGCGTCCTTCTCGGCCTCCTTGCGCTTGCGCTGGAATTCGGCCAGCAACTGCTGAGCCTCTTCACGCAGCTTGCGCGCCTCTTCGAGTTCTTCGCGGATGCGGTTCGAGCGCCGGTCGAGCGCCTTCCCGATCAGCGCAGGAACCTTCATGTAGAGGACGATGGCGAGGAAAATAATGAGGGCGACCAGTGCCCAGAATGTTGCGTCCATGGTCGACTCCTATTCCCGTACCGCTTTCACGGCGGCGGCGACCGCGGCCTTGTCCATGCTGTTGCCGACCAGTTCCTGAACGATCACCGCGGCTGTATCCTCGGCGATGACGCCTACGTCGGTCATTGCCGCCGACTTGATCTTGGCTATATGGGCTTCGGCCTCGGCAAGCTTCCGTTCAAGCCCGGCCTCGATCTTCTTGCGCTCGGCTTCGGCTTCGGCCTTGGCGCTATCGCGCGCCTGCTGGCCTATCGCGTTGGCTTTCGCCTTGGCCTCGGCAAGCTCCTGCTCATAAGCGGCGACGGCTGCATCCGCCTCGCTCTTCATCAGCGCGGCTTGATCCAGGTCCTGTGCGATGCGATCGCGACGAACCTCGAGAATACCACCGATTCTCGGCAGGACGATCTTTTTCAGGAAAAGGTAGAACAGGCCGAAAGTAATTGCGAGCCAGAGAATCTGCGAAGGAAAAGTCTCTGGGTTGAACGGAGGAAACTCAGGCTTGGCCCCGGAATCATGTGCGGCTCCGGTCTCGGTGTGAATCTCACCTTCGGCCGGCGCTGTTTCCTGCGCATATCCCGGTGTCACAAACATCTATTTCCCCTGTCCAGACAAACCGGCCGCACTGCGCGGCCGGCGGCATCATCGCTTCGGTCTCTTACGTGAAGAGAAGCAGAAGGGCGACGAGCAGCGAGAAGATGCCCAGAGCTTCCGTCACCGCGAAGGCAAAAATCAGGCGGCCGAACTGGCCATCGGCGGCAGACGGGTTGCGCAGCGCACCCGACAGGTAGTTACCGAAAATCGTGCCGAGGCCGATGCCCGCGCCACCCATGCCGAGGCAGGCGATACCCGCGCCGATTGCCTTTGCTGCTTCAACTTCCATGTCCAGCTCCTTGTGGATCGAAATCAGGTTGATCTTGCGATTAGGCGGCAAACACCGCCGGCGATATTTTTTAGTGGCCCGGGTGCAATGCGTCGTTGAGATACATGCAGGTCAGCACTGCGAAAACGTAGGCCTGAAGTGCAGCCACCAGAAACTCGAGAGCGGTGATGGCGACCGTCATGAAAAGCGGCAGGATCGAGCCGACCACCCCGACCGCGCCATAAGCGCTGAGAGCAGTCACGAAGCCTGCGAACACCTTGAGCGTGATGTGACCGGCCAGCATGTTGGCGAAGAGACGAACCGAGAGGCTGAGCGGCCGCGACAGGAACGAGATGACCTCGATCATCACGACCAGGGGCACGAGAACGGCCGGGACGCCCTGGGGCACGAACAGCTTCAGGAAGCCGAAACCGTGCTTCATCACGCCATAGACGATAACGGTGCCGATCACCAGCAGCGCCAGCATGAAGGTGACGATGATATGGCTGGTAACGGTGAAGAAATATGGAAACAGGCCGATCAGATTGGCCACGAGCACGAACATGAACAACGAGAACACGAACGGAAAGAACCGCATGCCTTGCGAGCCGGCGGCGTCTCGCAACATGGAGGCAACGAATTCATAGCTCATTTCGGAGATCGACTGCAGCCGGCCCGGGATCAGCCCGCGGCTCGACGTCGTCAGAAACAGGAAGGCACCGGCAACGGCGACCGTCGCCACCATGAAGGCGGAGGAATTGGTGAAGGAGAAATCGTATCCGCCGACTTCGATCGGAATCCATTTCGTGATGTGAAACTGATGGATCGGATCGTTGGCCAATTCGGCCTCCCCTCGGCAAATCGCGCCCGCGGGCGCCGTTTATCTATCTTCTTCCGAACCGTCGGAACGCCGTTCAGACGTCCTCAAATCCGGCTGGGCAACCACGCCCGCAGAGCGCAGAACGTTGAGGACGCCCGCGCCAAACCCAAGAAGCAGGAAGACGATCAATCCCCACGGCGAGGTTCCCGCCCATCGGTCTATCATCCAGCCAAGCCCCGCGCCGACCGCTATTCCAGCGATGAACTCGCTCGACAGCTTCAACGCCTGGCCGTACCCGGCCAAACTGCCCGACTTTCCGCCTTGTTCTGCTTTTTGCCCCTCGGGCCGTCTCGTCGCGAGAGATGCTTCGAGCCGGCGCCTGCGGCGCTCAAGGTCGTTGTCGCGAACTTCTGGCTTGTCCTGTTTGCCGGGCCCCGGTTTTCCGGTTTCGTCTGGCCCATTTTTGTCGGCCACCGCAACCTCCTGCCCGGACAGCACGTCCCCGTCCATCCGCTTCAAAGTCGCGGGCAACATAGATAGCGAGCCAACCCCAGTCAAGCCACGGATTGGGGCTCCAACACCTGTATTTAGCCAAGGAAAAACAATGGCTTACACAAGTGCGACATCCTGACCGGGTGATCACACCCGCGATCTTGGCCGAATCCCGGAAAAAATCCCAACCGGGTGCTCAGGCCGAAACCGTGCGCGGCTGCCGGTCAGCTCCAGCCACCGCCATAGGTTCGATAGAAGATGTGCAAGCCGATTTTTTTCATCTTTTCCATGGTGCGGGCCCAGCGCGGGCTCACATAGTCGGCGTAATAGTGGGTCGAGGAGGCGACTTCCGGAATGAAGATCTTCCCGGCCGTGACCGCCATCGCGATCTCCTGCGCGACCTTGTAATGTGCAGGGCTGGTGATGCGGTCCTTGCGGCCATCGCATGCGAAGGAAAACTGGCAGCGGTTCTTCCAGTTGTCGTTCTGGTAGACCACACCGCAGATCGTGCTCGGATAGGCCGGGTTGCGGACGCGGTTCAACACGACTTGCGCAACCGCCGCCTGCCCCTTCAGGCTTTCGCCGCGGGCTTCGAAATAGACGGCGTTGGCAAGACATTTCTGTTCGGCGCTCGAAAACACGCTGGCCGGCAGCGGCTTGCCCATCCAGGCGTGGTCGCCCTCCTTCACCGGCGGAATGAAGCGCCCTTTCGAAGAGTCCTCGTCCCTGAGCAGGCTGGCGAAAGGCGAGGACTTCGCATAGTCGGGCTGCGCCGGCGCGTAGGCGGTAGCCAGAATGTCTGGTTCGTTGTCGTTGACGAGCTTCGCCAACATGGAAGGAATACCGCGCGCCGGCTTGTCCTTCTTGATATAGAAGGCGGTCGCGATCTCGATCTCCTTGCCCTTGATCGGCGATTTGGCGAAAGCCATCTGGAGGTCGCCGGCGGTGGGGCGAAGCAGGAAGCTCGTCCGATCGACAACCGAGCCAGCGCTGAACGCCTTCGGCGGAGCCACGGGCGCCACATTGACGATACGATCCTTCTTGTCGTCGCGCCTTATGCGCTCTTCATCCGGCTTCTCGCCCGCGGCCGCCCTCTTGCCGCGCAGCGCCACCGGGCCGATGCCGGGCGCTTCCATGCCCGATCCCGAGATGGAGCCGGTGGCCAGGTTCGCATTGCCGAACGGCATTTCAGCCGCGTGCACCGAGCCGGCAACCGAGGTTTCGACGAAGGAATTCCAACGCACGCCGGCAGCTTCGGAACCCGACACCAGGCTGCCCATATCCTGATAGGCAGCCGTCGTCGGAAACCCGATCCACATGCAGAGGCCGACGACAAGGGGAGGCAAATACGAGCGCCTTCTCTCGCTGGCGCCAGCCAGTCGGCGCGTCGGTAGACGTCGATGCACGGAAACTCTCCAGGACGCAACTAGAACCCAATGGAGAGAAACAATGATGCATTAACCTTGATGGATTGTTAATGCCGGTGGCTTTAGCCCATTGAATCTGTTAACGTATTCTTAATATACGCAGGCACCGGAAGCGAACCGGACCATGGAGCCGGTCGATAAATTCCGCGCCCTTTCCGCACCTCCAAAGAAATAGGCGACGCTGCCGGCCGCCGCTCAGCCGCGCTTTTTTGCCTTGCCTGCGAAAGGATTGTCGGAGGCGCGCAGCATCATGCGGATCGGGACGCCAGGCATCTCGAACGACTCGCGAAGATTATTGACCAGAAAGCGCACATAGGATTGCGGCATGGCGTCCGGTCGCGAGCAGGCCAGAACGAAACCTGGCGGCCGGGTTTTCGCCTGAGTGATATATTTTACCTTGAGACGCCGACCGGCGACCGCGGGCGGTGGATTTTGCTGAACGACAGTCTCCAGCCAGCGGTTCAGCCGGCCCGTCGATATGCGGCTGTTCCAGACCCGATGGGTCTTGAGCACCGCGTCCATGAGCTTGTCCAGGCCGCGTCCGGTCTCCGCCGAGACCGGGACGGCCTGAAGGCCCCGCACCTGGGGCAGGAGCCGCGTCGTCTTCTCTCGCAGCTCCGCCAGCGTTTCCTGCGGATTTTCGATCAGGTCCCATTTGTTGAAGGCCAGCACCAACGCCCGGCCTTCGCGCACGATCAGGTCGGCGATCTGCAGGTCCTGCTTTTCGAACGGAATGGTGGCGTCGAAAACGACGATGACGATCTCGGCGAAGCGCACAGCGCGAAGCCCGTCAGAAACGGACATCTTCTCGAGCTTTTCCTGCACCTTGGCCTTGCGACGCATGCCTGCGGTATCAAAAAGCTTGATGAGACGCCCGCGCCATTGCCAGTCGACTGAAATCGAATCGCGGGTAATGCCGGCTTCTGGCCCGGTCAGCAGGCGTTCCTCATCGATCAAGGCGTTGATGAGGGTAGACTTGCCGGCATTTGGCCGCCCGACCACGGCGATACGCAGCGGCTTGGTGTCGTCATATGCCGGTTCGGCGTCCGGATCGGCGACATCCTCGCCGGCCAGAACCTCCGTCATCGCATCGTCCTCATCTTCGCCCTTGTCCGCGAAGACACGCGCCTCACCAAGCGCCTCGACCACGGCATCGCGCAGATCGGGCATGCCGAGACCATGCTCGGCCGAAATGGCGATCGGCTCGCCTAAGCCAACCTCCCAGGCCTCCAGCATTCCGCCCTGAGCGCCGCGTGCCTCGGCCTTGTTGGCAACCAGCACGACCGGCTTTCCCGAACGGCGCACGACATCGGCGAACGCCTTGTCGTCCGGCATAAGACCGGATTTCGAATCGACCATGAAGAAGATCAGGTCGGCTTCGCGGATGGCGATTTCAGTCTGGGCACGCATGCGCCCCTGCAAGGTTGCCGCCGCAGCGGTCTCGAAGCCCGCCGTGTCGATGACCTCGAAATTGAGATCGTAGAGCTTTGCCGCGTGAACGCGCCTGTCCCGCGTCACGCCGGGCGTGTCGTCGACGAGCGCGATCTTTCTTCCGACCAGACGGTTGAAAAGCGTCGATTTGCCGACGTTAGGCCGACCGATGATGGCGACTTTGAAGCTCATTGCGCATCACGACGCACTGCCCGAACCGCGGATCAGTTCGGACATCAGTGTGGCGCGTTCGCGCGCGTTCTGCGGGGCGCCTTCGTCTGAGGAAATCTGCTCGAACAGCTTCAGCGCATCCGCCGCCCTGCCCTCTTTCCACGCCGACAGGCCCAGAGCCTCGCGCGCGGCATGGCGCAATGTGTTCGTATCCGAGGTCAATGTCTCGACGCGGGCTGAAACGTCGGCGTAGGAACCGTGATCGACCAGCAGGAGAGCCGCCCGCAGGCGGGCAATATCGCGAAGAGCGGCGGGGATGGAATTGTCTGCTGCAACCTGATCGAATTCCTTGATCGCGCCGGCAAAATCCTGCTTTTCCGCCAGAACCGTGGCGGCGCGCATGCGGGCAAGTAGCGGATAGGCGCCGTAGCCTTCGCTTTCGAGCGTCTTAAGCGCGGCGAGCGCTTCGTCGCTTTTGCCGCTATTGGCAAGCGTCAGCGCCTGCGAAAACGCATCGCCCGATCGATTGGCGCGGCTTTCGACCCAATATTCGTAGGCAACGAACGCCGCCGTTGCGATAACGATAAACACCGCAAGGCCGATCGCCAAAGGCCCAAAGCGGTCCCATATGGCTTTCGCCCGATCCTTCCGGATCTCTTCATTCACTTCGCGGAAGAAACTGTCGTCCGACATCCAATAAATACCAGTGCTTGCCGTTTTGGGGCGTTGTCAGCCAGCCTTTTAGCCGAAATTCGCCCGCATGGAAGGGGCGAAGGCCTAAATTCGCCGCCAGACAGCCGGGAGTGCTCTTTCAGGTGGCATTTGGCCTCAGCGCTTGTTTCGTCCGGCTGCGCCCGCATCCGCGCCACATTCGCGCCTTACCAGTGCCGGCCATTCGTTCTCACCGAGTTTTAGCACCAAGTCATATCAATGTCCGTTGCCTTTCGTTTCTGCACCATCGTCTGCGTTTGCGCCTCCCTCATCGTCTCGGCTTCGGCGGCGCCCAAAGCCGAGATGCCGACGCCTGCCCGCCCGCAATATGTCATCATCTCTTTCGACGGCGCGCATGACCTGGCGCAGTGGCAACGCAGCCGAAATCTAGCGGCGCGCACCGGGGCGAGTTTCACCTATTTCCTGTCATGCGTTTTCCTGCTGACGCGCGAAACCCGAAACGTCTATCGCGCGCCCGGCAAATCCGCCGGCAGATCGAATGTCGGTTTCGCGCAGTCGAAGAAGGAGGTCGGCGACCGCCTTGCCCAGATCTGGCTGGCACACGCCGAAGGCCACGACATAGCGAGCCACGGCTGCGGCCATTTCGATGGCAAGGACTGGAGTCGGGCCGATTGGCGAAGCGAGTTCCGCTCGTTCGCGGCAATCCTGCGCGATGCCTACAATATCAACGAGATTGCCGGCGAACCGCAAGGCTGGAAGCAGTTTTCCGAAAACGAGATCATAGGCTTTCGCGCCCCCTATCTCGCAACCGGCAAGGCGCTTTTCACGGCGCTTGCCGAATCAGGCTTCACCTATGATGCGAGCGGCGTTTCGCGCGGCCCGAACGAGCCGGAGAGCGGCGGTGGGCTGATCCGCTTCGCGTTGCCGCAGATCGCGGAGGGCCCGAAGGAACGCCGTGTCATCGCCATGGACTACAATCTGTTCGTACGCCATTCGGGCGGCAAGGAAATCGATGATACAGGCTCGGCCTTCGAGGATCGCGCTTACGGCGCGTTCCTGGCGGCCTTCGACGAGCAATATCGCGGCAGCCGCATCCCGCTGCAGATCGGATTCCATTTCACGCTGATGAATGGCGGCGCCTATTGGCGTGCCCTGGAGCGGTTTGCCGGTGATGTCTGCACGCGAGCCGATGTGAAATGCGTCAGCTACAAGGAATACCTTGCTTCGCAGCGCCCGGCGCAAGCCGCCGGCGCGGGGCTCGGCGGCTGACGAAGAGCCATATCAACCTTGATAGTATCAGCCTCAATAGTGGTCGGTCGCCAGTTCCTCGCCCTTGATGAAGCGCTCGTCTATATCGGGCAGTTCCTCGCCGTGGATCGTGGCCTCGAAGGCGCGCAGTCGCTTGTAGACCGACAAGAGCTCGACGATCGTCGACCATGAATTGACCAGGTACTGGAACGAGGCGGTGACCTGCGAGAACGCGTAGGCGATCTGATTCATCAGGCCGAGCGTTATCTTGCCGGCAACGATGGACGGCCCCATGATCAGGAAGGAGAAAATGCCGTTTGCCTGGCCGTAGATGTAACGCACGATGTTGAAATAGACGTAGTGAAAATACATGCGGAAGTAGTTCTTCCGCACGTTCTCGAACAGTTCGCGCAGCGTGATAGGCTGCGCACGCTCCTCATGATCCTCGCCGAACACCAGTTCCTTGCGATAGGCTGCCTCCACGCGCTGATTGCGGAACTGGAGGCCGGGCAGCTTCATGCCGGCGAGCGCGATGCTCGCAGTGCCGAAGATCGACCAGAAGATGGCGGCCACCACCAGCGCGTTCGGCACATGGCCGACCAGCGGCAGTTCGGTGATGTTGGTTGAAAGCCGCATCAGCACCGGCAGGAAGGCGATCAACGTCATGATGGAATCGATGAAGTTGACGCCGAGCCCCTCGACGATGGTCGAGAAGCGCATCGTATCTTCCTGCACGCGCTGCGAGGCGCCTTCGATGTGGCGCAGTCGTGGCCAGTGCGCGACGTAGTATTCGTTCATCGCCATTCGCCAGCGAAAGATGTAGTGACTGACGAAGAAGGCGGTGAGAACGCTGACGGCCACCGCCATGAAGGCGATGCCGGCGAAGGTGAAGAAGCCGGTATAGAACTGATCGAGCGTGATGGGCGCGGTCTTGGCCATCGCCCCCTGAACCATATCCCAGAACGGCCCATACCAATTGTTGATCGCGACGCTGACCTGCACCTGGTAGTAGGTGACGAAAAAAATCAGCGCCGAACCGAGGATCGACCAGTTCTGCCATTGGTGAGGCGAATAGAGCCGCCAGAAAGCATAGAAAATCCCAACCGCAGCGGCATAGTAGATGTAGAACCAGAGAAAGGGCGGCGACCAGAATACCTCGGCGCCGATGATCGGCGGCGCATCGGGCGCGGCAGGCGGCAGTCCAAACCAGGCGCCAGCCTTCGCTCCGCCGAGATACCAGATCAGCATGGCCACGACGGCCCACACAGCCGAGGATATGAAAAACATCTTCGGTCGCGGAAAGAAGGAAACAAACACGTCAGCGAATTCCTGTCCGGCATGAGCGGCATTGCGGTGGGCCGGCATGAAGTCACAGTTCGTGCGGAAAGAAAATGGCCTTTTTTCAGCGCTGCGTGCCGCAACGCCCGGCGATCATTCGGGTTTGTCGGCCGATCTTGCCGACCAGGCGACCGCACCGCTGATCATCAGCGCAAGTGCAGCGCCAATCGAGGGAACGGTGAAGCTGCCCGACCATTCGGCAACGAAACCGGCGACCACCGGCCCGACGATCTGGCCGATGCCGAAGGCAGCCGTCATCAGCGCCAGCACCCGGCGCGGGGCGCGCGGCGCAAGCAGCCAGCCTGCCTGCAAGCCTAATGCCGTCACGGCAATGAACGTCCCGCCAAGCAGAAAGCCGCCCAGAAGCGGGCCGGCATGGCCGCCGAGGCTGACGCTCGCAAGGACCCCGACAGCTTCGACCATGCAGCCGGCGGCGAAGGCGACCGCCAGCCCGCGACGCGCGGCGAGCGCCTTCCAGACCCAGACGGATGGAATGACGGCCAGGCCAGTCACCAGCCAGACGATCGCCTCGAACAGGCGGCCGGCATCGCCCTGCCGGACGATCGCCACAAGAAATGTCGCCGTCACCACATAGCCCATGCCGAATATGCCATAGGCGAGGATGATCTTGGCAAGAGGCCGGCTTTTCGGCAGTCGCGGCTCGCGCACAGCCTGTCCGCCGGCCGAAAGGGGACCCTCATCGACCAGCAGCCACACGACTGCAAAGCCTGCCGCCGAGAGCAAGGCCGAGCCGATCCAGCCGTCCGTCCAGGCCGCTCCGGCCACGATCAGCACGCCCATCATCGCCGAGGAAACGGCGATGCCAAGCCCGACGCCGCCGAAATGGAGGGCCTGCAGATCGACGCGACCGGCGGCGGCAAGATGGCTGAAGACGATGGTCGACAGAAACACCAGGACGAAAGCGCTGGCGATGCCGGCGGCAAAACGGATCACGACGAACAGGGTGAAATCGCTGGTCAGCGCCATGGCGGCCGAAAGCAACGCGCTTGCCGCCAGTGCGCCGAGCATTACCCGTCGCTCGTGACCATGAGCCCAGCCGCCGGCGGCGGCGACCGCGCCAAGCAGATATCCGAGATAGTTGGCCGAGGCGATGATGCCGGCTTCAGCGGCCGAAAGCCCCAGTTCGTCCATCATGCCCGGCAATATCGGCGTGTAGACGAAACGGCCGAATCCCATCGCAACCGCCATGGCGATCATGCCGCCGATGGCGAAACGGAAGGGCCTGAAGGATTCGCGTGTCATCGCAGTGCACAATATTATCGATCGCCTGCCGCGCAATGTGATTTTAGTGGTCCAGGACGCCGCGCCCGCAGAGCGAACGTCCCGCGTTTACATTCGGCCATATGTGCTTAGGTTCGGAGCGTACTCATCGCGCAGGAGCCGGTATGAACCAGTCTGCTATAGCCGCCGTCGGTCTTTATGCGGCGCTCAACATGGTAATCCTGCTCTGGCTGGCGATCGCGACGGCCCGCCTTCGCAACAAGCACAGAGTTTGGATCGGCACCGGCGGCGTCGAGCATCTGACCCGCACCATGCGCGGCCATGCCAATGCCATCGAAAACATTCCGATGACCATCATATTGCTGTTGATCGCCGCACTGCTTGGAATGCCGGTCTTGATCCTGCATGTGCTTGGAGCCACCTTCACTCTTGGACGCGCAATCCATGCCTGGCATTTCATCGACGAGCATGGCGCGCGATGGCAGCGCGTTGTCGGCTTCGGCCTCAGCGGCGTGGTCACGGTAACGACGTTGTTGGGAGTGCTTGGCTACGTGCTGTGGCTTCTATTTTGAGAGCCGGGCCCCGAGCGACCATGGTCAGGACGGCCGATCGCCTCTATCTTCTTGCACTCGCAATACCAAGGAGCAGCTTTGCAATGAACCCGCATGCCGGCGCAGTCGCCACCCCGATCGATCCCGTCAAGCTCGACAGGCTTGCGGAAGTGGCCGTCAAGATAGGTTTGCAGTTGCAGCCGGGCCAGGACCTCGTGCTCACCGCTCCGATTTCCGCGCTGCCGCTGGCACGCAGGATCGTCAGCCATGCCTACAAGGCCGGCGCCGGCCTCGTCACACCGATCTTTTCAGACGACGAAATCACGCTGACGCGCTACCGCGACGCGCCTGACGCGAGCTTCGACAGGGCCGAAGCCTGGCTGTACGAAGGTATCGCCAAGGCGTTCGAAGCGGGCGCGGCGCGGCTGGCGGTTCGCGGCGACAACCCGATGCTGCTCGCGGCACAAGACCCGTCGAAGGTCTCGCGCGCAAACAAGGCAACCTCGATTGCCTATCGGCCGGCTCTGGAAAAAATCACCGCGTTCGACATCAACTGGAACATCGTCGCCTACCCCACGCCCGAATGGGCCAAGCTGGTGTTCCCGGGCGAGGAGGAGGACGTTGCAGTCGCCAAGCTGGCGGAGGCGATCTTCTCGGCATCGCGCGTCGACACGGAAGATCCGGTCGCCGCCTGGAAGGAGCACAACGCCTCGCTCAGCGGCCGCACTGCATGGCTGAACGGCAAAGCGTTCCATGCCCTGCGCTTCACCGGCCCTGGCACCGATCTGACCATCGGGCTGGCGGACGGCCACAAGTGGAACGGCGGCGCCGAGACTGCCAAGAACGGCATCACCTGCAACCCCAACATTCCGACCGAGGAAGTGTTCACCACGCCGCATGCGCGGCGCGTGGAGGGGCATGTGCGCAGCACCAAGCCGCTTTCCTATCAGGGCACGCTGATCGACGAGATTGCCGTGCGGTTCGAAGCCGGCCGCATCGTCGAAGCAAATGCCAGCCGCGGCGCAGACGTGCTGAACAAGGTGCTGGACACCGACGAAGGCGCGCGCCGGCTGGGCGAAGTGGCGCTGGTGCCGCACTCCTCGCCGATCTCGCAAAGCGGCGTTCTGTTCTACAACACGCTTTTCGACGAGAACGCGGCAAGCCACATTGCGCTTGGCCAATGCTATTCGACCTGCCTCATGGAGAGCAATCTCAGCCCGGACAAGATCGCTGCACAGGGCGGCAATTCCAGCCTGATCCATATCGACTGGATGATCGGTTCGGGTGAAATCGATATCGACGGCATCAATGCCGACGGCAGCAGCGAGTCGGTGATGCGCAAGGGCGAATGGGCCTAGGATGAGGACTTATCCTAATAGAGCACGGCGCATTCCGAATGGATGCGCGGCGCTCTGGCCTTTTTCGGACCTAAATCATTCTGTCCAAGGGCGTCCGATTCGCACGGTTTCCGGCTTGTAGTCACAGGTCCTTTGCCAGCCGCAGGCCGTCATAGATGGCGGCGTGCGTATTCCTGGCAGCCACGGCGTCGCCAATCCGAAAGAGTTGGAACTTGCCGTCGGGATTGTCCGCGCGCGTCTGCGCCGCGCCGCCGATGAACGCGTCATAGTCGACGGCGCCAAGATTGCGCGACAAAGGCTTCAGCTCGAAATAGAGATCGTCAAGCGGCACCGTGCCGTGATTGACGATGATCTGGTCGTGAACCTGCTCCTTGCGCACTCCGCCATAATCGCTGCCGACAATTGCAACCAGTTGATTGCCATCCCTGCGAACGGCGTCGAGCCGGTAGGTGACGGTGAAGACCACGTCCAGCTTTTGCAAGGAGCGCATATACGGCACGAGGTTCATGGCCATGACCTCAGGGGAGAACGAACGGTCGGGCGTCATGACTTCGACCCTCGCCCCGGTAGCAGCGATGAATTCGGCCGCCTGAAGCGCGGCATGGTCGCCGGCATCATCGAAGACAAGCACATTGGTGCCCGGCTTGACGTCGCCGGAGATGACATCCCACGACGACACAACCAGGTCATTGCCTTCCGAAAGTATTTCGGTGTGAGGAAAGCCGCCGGTCGCGACGACCACCACATCGGGTTTCTCGGCAAGGACGGTCGCGGACTCGGCCCATTGGTTGTAGTTGAACGTCACACCCAGCGCACGGCATTGCGCCACGCGCCATTCGACGATGCCGATCATCTCCTTCCGGCGCGGACTTCGCGCGGTCAGCCGTATCTGACCGCCGGCTTCGCTCGCGGCTTCGAAAACAACCACTTCGTGGCCGCGTTCGGCTGCGACCCGCGCCGTTTCCAAGCCGGCCGGGCCGGCGCCAACCACGACGATCTTGCGCCGGGCGGGCGCCTTCGGGATATTGTGCGGCATCGTGGTCTCGCGGCCTGTTGCCGCGTTGTGGATGCAATAGGCAGCACCTCCCTGATAGATGCGGTCAAGACAATAGTTGGCGCCGACGCAGGGGCGGATGTCGTCTTCGCGGCCCTCGATGATCTTTCGCAAAATGTGCGGGTCGGTCATATGCGCGCGCGTCATCCCGACCATGTCGAGCTTGCCGGAGGCGATCGCATGGCGCGCGGTAGCAACATCCTGGATCTTGGCCGCGTGGAACGTCGGAAAATCGGTGGCGGCGCGAATTTCACCGGCGAAGTTGAGATGCGGAGCACTCGCCATGCCCTGAATGGGGATCACATCGGTCAGCCCGGCGTCAGTGTCGATGTGGCCGCGGATGACGTTGAGGAAATCGACCATGCCGCTGCCCTTCAAGCGGCGTGAAATCTCCAGCCCGTCCTGTTTGGTTAGCCCCCCTGCCATGGCTTCGTCGGCGGTATAGCGCATACCGACGATAAAGTCGGGGCCGACGCGCTTGCGCACCTCGGTCAGCACGTCGAAAGTGAAGCGCAGCCGATTGTCGAGCGAGCCGCCATAGGGTCCGTCGAGCGTATTGGTCAATGGCGACCAGAACTGGTCCATGAGATGGCCGTAGGCCTGAAGCTCGATGCCGTCGAGGCCGGCCGCCTTCATGCGCTCGGCGGCGTCACCGTAGTCCTTGATGATGCGCTCGATGTCCCAGTCTTCGATCTGCTTCGGGAAAGCGCGGTGGGCTGCCTCGCGATTGCGCGACGGCGAAACGACGGGCAGCCAGTGGCTCTTGTCCCAGCGCGTGCGCCGACCGAGATGGGTAAGCTGGATCATCACCGCCGCTCCGTGCTCATGGCAGGCGTCGGTCAAATCCTTCATCCAGCCGACCACTTCGTCCTTGTAGGCGAGGATGTTGTTGAAGACCGGCGGACTGTCGCGCGAGACCGATGCGGAGCCTGCGGTCATTGTCATCGCCACGCCGGCCTTGGCACGCTCCACGTGATAGGCCCGATAAAGCTCCTTCGGCATGCCGTCTTCCGGGTAGGCCGGCTCATGAGAGGTGATGATGATCCTGTTCCGGAACGTGAGATGCTTCAATCGATAAGGCTGCAGCAGCGGATCGTTCGACATTGGATGCTTCCTCAAGGGGCTTGGCTTTCCGCAGGTTATAAGAAATGTACACAAGCGTCAATTAAATCGACCATCATGTACAGTCCTCTTGCACCAGCTTTGGCGCGCTGGTAGCGTCGGTCATGGATCAGAAGACGGCGAGTGAGAGTGGATGGCGAGGCTCGCCCGAGGTTTGGCTGGAAACAGCCTATGAGAGCCTCGTCGAATCGGGTGTCGATTCCGTCCGCATCCTGCCATTGGCCAAAAAGCTCAATCTTTCCCGGACCAGTTTCTACTGGTTTTTCAAGGATCGCGAGGAGCTTCTTTCAGCACTTGTCGAGCGGTGGCGAACGAAGAACACCGGCAATCTCGTCAAGCGCACCGAAGCCTATGCCGAGAGCATCGCGGAAGCAGTGCTGAATGTCTTCGACTGCTGGGTGGACCGCGAGCAGTTCGATTCGCGCTTTGAATTCGCGATCCGCAGCTGGGCACTTCAGTCGAGCGAGGTCGCGCTTGCCACGCAGCAGGCTGACACGATCCGCATCGATGCGCTGACCAGAATGTTCCTGCGGTTCGGTTTCGAGGAAATGGCGGCCGATGTCCGCGCCCGCACCGTCTACCTCACGCAGATCGGCTATATTTCGATGAACACGCTCGAGGATCTACCCGCCCGAATGGCGCGGATACCCGCTTATGTCGAGACCTTCACCGGCAAAGCACCTTCGATCAGCGAGATGGAGCGGTTCTTTTCCAGGCACGGCTATGTCCCAGGTTCCTAGCTCGCGAACAATATTGATAGCGACGAACTCAGTATGAATTTCCGTTTATCGCAAAGCTGCGGAACTGCGAAGCTCCGAAATCCAGCTCAACCTTGCAATGACCAGCAATCGATCAAGTTGTACCTGGTGAGCCCCCGCTCGCTATGGATGAGCGCGAATTCATTTACCGAGAAGTGAAAAGGCGTGACTGTCTGTGCGGGAACTCGCTCCCGACCGTAGAACAACGTCATATGCGGCGTGAAACGCTTTGCTGCCCTTAGGCCATTTTTCTCCATAGCAGCGCCAAGGTTTTTATGGAGTTCCGACAGCGCAACTCCCTCACCGAGTAAAACCAACGGCCGCTTTTGCGGTCCGCCATTGATCGACAGGGGACGGTCAAAGCTTGTGATGGAATGCAAAGCCACGTCGAACGGGTGCATCGAAACGGCTTTGCCAGCCTGCCTTGCTGCATAAATATATTTGGTTCGTAGATATTTGTAATCTCCGACATGCTGCAATGAGATGTGGAGTCGTCCCTGCTCAAGCAAGCTCCCCCGCAGATCATTCGCGCAAACGAACTGCTCTCCAAAGCGCCGCACGTGAATGGATGTTTCAGTGTCTGGAAACAGGCAGAAAAATAGTCGCTCGGGCCGCTTGGGCCGGGGAGGCAACGCATTGCGATAGAATTCAAACACCCCTTGCATGTGGCGCTTCGCATTGTTCGCGTAAGGCGGAGGAGTGATTAGAACATAACATGAACAAATAGGCAAGAGCACGAACGGCGCCGCACAGGCACGATTAAGCCATCCCGCTTCAGTGCGGCGACTGGCATCATGTCTCGATCACGCTATCTGCTGCGGAAGGGAAACCGTGAGGCTGCTATGCCGAGTTCAACGTACAAGCTCTTCGCCAAAGCAATGGCAGGGCGCAAGCAGATCCTCTGTATCTATGACGGTTATTCGCGCGAACTCTGCCCGATTGTCCTCGGACATACCGGAGGACAAGAAGTGGCGTTGGTGTTCCAGTTCGCCGGAAAAAGCAGCAGCGGGCTGCCGCCCCAGGGAGAATGGAAGTGTTTTCATTTGTCGAAAGCGAGCAGCGTACAACTTCGCGACGGTCAATGGCACGCCGGTGCCAGCCATCGACGACCGCAATCCTGCGTCGAGGTGGTTGATCTGGATGTCAACCCGTCCAGCCCCTACCGCCCACGGCGAAAGCTAGGAGATTAGGACGCTATTCCCGCAGACGTCCTCATTCCCACTCGATCGTGCCTGGGGGTTTGGACGTGACGTCGTAAACGACGCGGTTGATGCCGCGCACCTCATTGATGATGCGCGTGGCGGCGCGACCGAGAAAGCTCATGTCATAGTGATAGAAATCGGCTGTCATGCCGTCGACCGAGGTCACGGCGCGCAGCGCGCAGACATATTCATAGGTGCGCCCGTCGCCCATGACGCCCACCGTCTGCACGGGAAGAAGCACGACGAAGGCTTGCCAGATCGCATCATAGAGGCCGGCCTTGCGGATTTCGTCGAGATAGACCGCGTCGGCTTCACGCAAAATCTCCAGCTTTTCGCGTGTCACGCCGCCCGGACAGCGGATGGCGAGACCCGGACCCGGGAACGGATGCCGGCCGATGAAATGCTCCGGCAGTCCAAGCTCCTTGCCAAGCACTCTCACCTCGTCCTTGAACAGGTCGCGCAGCGGCTCGACAAGCTTCATGTTCATGCGCTCGGGCAAGCCGCCGACATTGTGATGCGACTTGATCGTCGCCGATGGCCCGCCTGAAAATGAAACGCTCTCGATCACGTCCGGATAAAGCGTGCCTTGGGCGAGGAAATCCGCCCCGCCAAGCTTCTTGGCTTCCTCCTCGAACACTTCGATGAACAGGCGGCCGATCGTCTTGCGCTTCTTTTCCGGATCGGTCTCGCCTTCCAGCGCATCAATGAAGCGATCGGAGGCGTCGACCAGTTCCAGCCGCAGATTGTAGTGCTCGCGGAACATGGCGACCACATTCGCCGCCTCGTCCTTGCGCATCAGTCCATGGTCGACGAGGATGCAGGTGAGTTGGTCACCGACCGCTTCATGAACCAGCAAAGCAGCCACCGACGAATCGACGCCGCCCGAAAGCGCGCAGATGACCTTGCTGTCGCCAACCTGCCGGCGAATGGCGGCGACGGCGTTGTCACGGTAGGCGGACATGCTCCAATCGCCCTTGATGCCGGCGATGTTGTGGACGAAATTGGCCAGCAGTTTCGCGCCATCGGGCGTGTGGACGACCTCGGGGTGAAACTGCACCGCATAGAATTTGCGGGCCTCGTCGGCGATGGCCGCAAACGGCGCGCCGGCGGAAGTGCCGATGACGCGAAATCCCTCAGGCAGCGCCGTGACCCGGTCGCCATGGCTCATCCAAACCTGGTGGCGCGTGCCCTTCGCCCAGATGCCGTCGAAAAGCGAGCTGTCTTCCTCGATCTCCAGAAAGGCGCGGCCGAATTCGCGATGATGTCCGGCTTCGACCTTACCGCCAAGCTGGGCGCACATGGTCTGCTCGCCATAACAGATGCCGAGCACTGGAATGCCCGCCTGGAACACCTTCTCCGGGGCGCGGGGGCTGCCGATGTCAACGGTCGAGTGCGGGCTGCCCGACAGGATGACCGCCCTGGGCTTGACGCGCTCGAACGCCGAGGCGGCGGACTGGAAGGGAACGATCTCGGAATAGACGCCCGCCTCGCGGACGCGGCGCGCAATAAGCTGCGTCACCTGGCTTCCGAAGTCGACGATAAGAACGGTGTCGGGATGATTGCTGATCTTCATGGCGAGCATTTAGAGAAAAGCGCGAGTCGGCGCAATGGGTTGAACGGGATTGCTGACACGCCGATTCGTCGCGTTCCCATATTGGTTGAATAGTCGAAGCCGATCAGAGGTGCACGGCGCCGTCGCCGATCGCGGCTTTCAGCATGCCGACCGCTTCCGCAAGCTTCTCATCGACAATATGCAGATAGGCGGTCCAGTCGTCGACATGTTTCAACTCTGCCGCGCCGTCCGAAATGCCGCGCAGACCGATTAGCGGCACATGAAAATGCTGGCAGGCGCGCAAGACAGCGAAGGTTTCCATGTCGACCATTTCAGCCTCGATGGCATCGTAGGCCGCGGCGGAAACGATCGCGGCCCCGGTAGACAGGGATGCCTGCTTCACGCCCGGAATGCGCAAAGGCAGATCGATCGTCGCCGGCAGGTCGAGAAATGGCGTCCTGCCCTTCTCGAAGCCCAGAGGCGTCGCATCCATATCCCGATAGGAAACGGATGAGGCCTGGTAGACCTCGGTCTGCTCCAATAGGCGACTGCCGGCCGAGCCAAGCGACACGACAAGGTCGGGCAATGCCTTTTCGCATTTCATCCGGCCAAGTTCGGCGCCGAGCGTCACGCCTGCCTCCACCGACCCAATCCGGTCAACAGCGGCTCGAACAGCTGGCGCAGGTGCGGGCCATACTCGGCCTCAACCGCCATGACGAACAGGACCCTCCTGTCGGCGAGCGAGCTTATGGCCAACGGATTAGCCCTCGATGCCGTCGCGGCCGAGCACTGTCATCATCGTGCCGGTCATGGTGGCGATGAGCTTTGCCTCACCGTCGGCGGCGAAAGCGTAAGCCTGCCCGTCGGCGACGACGATGGTGCGGCCGGGCTTGGTCACCGAGCCGCGAAACAGGAACCGCTCGCCCTTGCCGGGCGCAAGCAGATTCACCTTGAACTCGATGGTCAGCACCGCGGCATCTTCCGGCATCAAGGAATAGGCGGCATAGCCGCAGGCCGAGTCGAGAACGGTCGAAATGATGCCGGCGTGAAGAAAGCCGTGCTGCTGGGTCAGCGCAGCCGAATATGGCATCTCGATCTCGATGATACCCGGCGTGACCAGGGTCAGACTCGCCCCGACCGTGGCCATGGCCTGCTGGCGGGCGAAGGAGGCCCTCACCCGTTCTTCATAGCCTGTCGAAGCTGCCAAGGTGGACGCCATTATGCGCTCCCAATTGATGACAAACGCTTATCGCAAAGTCGCCGATTGCAGGCAATCGCCGATGTTGCGGTGCACCAAACCGAAGCCGGCTAAGCCGCTCGGCGCAGCTTTGCAAAGAAGAAACCGTCGGTTCCGCTCTTTGCCGGCGAAAGACATATGCCGAGGTGCGGATCGACACGAGCCGCATCGGCATGGCCGGCGAAACGACTTGCCCACAACTCTTCGTGGTCGACGGGGGCGAAGCCGGCTTCGCGATCGAGGAACGCCCTGATCTGGTCGCGGTTTTCTTCCTCGAAGACGGAACAGGTGACGTAGACAAGATACCCGCCGGATTTCACATAGGCCTTTGCAGCCCTGAGAATGGCTGCCTGCTCGGCGATCCGCGCATCGAGTTGTTTCTGGCTGAGCCGCCATTTTGCGTCCGGCCTGCGCCGCCAGGTTCCGCTGCCGGTGCATGGCGCGTCGACCAATACGATATCCATGCGTCCCTGCAAGGCGGTAAGTTCCGTAGCCTTCGAGAGCGCTTCGATATTGCGGCTTTCAGATCGGCGAATGCGCTCGAATATCGGCGCAAGACGCGTCTTTTCCGCATCGTGCGCAAAAATCCGACCGCGGTTTTCCATCGCCGCCGACAAAGCGAGCGCCTTGCCACCAGCGCCGGCGCAATAATCGAGCACCTGCATGTTCGGTTCGGCACCGGTCAATTCGGCAGCGATCTGCGAGCCCTCATCCTGCACCTCGAACCAGCCTTTGCGGAAAGCCGGTTCGGCCTGCACATTCGGGTGTCGGCCGCCATCTTTTATCGGCGCAATTCGAATGCCGTGGTCGGTAAGATCAGACGGCACGGCCCCGGTTTCCGCCAGTTCGGCCAATACGTCCGGGCGGTTCGCCGCCAGCGTGTTGACCCGCAGGTCAAGCGGGGGACGAGCAGCAAGGGCTGCCCCCTCCCCGACCCACTCGTCGCTGAATGCCCGTTGCAGCAAGGGCGCGCACCAATCTGGACAATCCGCGCGGATTGCATCCGGTGCTGTGCCTGCCCCGCGCACGGCAATGGTTTGCAACTCGTCCGGACTTAGCGGCGGCGGCGCGAATTTGTCGCCCTGCAACGCCTCATTGAGCGAAAGGGCCGTCTCGCGCCATTCCAACAGAAGAGCGCCGAACCCCACGGCGCGCGGGGTATCGTCGTCGAGCAGCCAGCCGGCCGAGCGGCGGCGTCGCAACCCGTCATAGACGATGTTGCCAATTGCGGCCCGGTCGCCAGCGCCAGCGAAGCGATGTGACAGGCCCCAGTCCTTCAGCGCGTCCGCGGCCGGCCGGTGCCGTCTGTCGATATCGTCGAGAACCTCGATGGCCGCAGCCAATCGTCCGCCAAGTCGCATGTGGTGATCCCTGTTTCGGCATACCCGAGGAACGGCTTGACTAACCTATAAGACAGCAAAGCGGAACCGGTTTCCGCGATATTCCGAAAGCATAGCGATCAAAACAAAGCAGGCGCGGAGTGTTTCCGCGCCTGCTTTAGTCCGCTTGGGAGGGAACCGGCCTATTCGGCGGCTTCCTGCGGTGTGTTTTCCGTGATCGAGATAGCCCGGCGTTCGGTGCCGTCCGCGGCGGTCAGAGCGCGGCGCACGCCGTTGCCGTAATCCGGGTGAATCCGATCGAAATGGGCAAGCTGCCGTTCCTCGATGTGCTGCGGGATGCCACCCATCGCCGCCGCGATATTGGAGAACAACCGCTCCTTCTGACCCTGGTCGAACAGGTTGAACAGCGCGCGCGGCTGCGAATAATCGTCATTGCCGATGCGATGGTTGTAGCGGTCGGCGTCGCCGGAAATCCGCAGCGGCGGCTCCTTCGCCGAAGGCTGTTCAACCGGACCGCCGAAGGAATTCGGCTCGTAATAAGCGTCCGGATTGCCGGTCTTGATGCCGCCATAGACGTTCATCTGACCGTCGCGATGGTAGTGATGCACCGGGCACTTCGGCTGGTTGACCGGAATGCTTTCATAGTGCGTGCCAAGGCGGTGGCGATGAGCATCCGCATAGGAGAAGATGCGCGCCTGAAGCATCTTGTCCGGCGAGAAGCCGATGCCCGGGACGATGTTGGACGGCGAGAAGGCCGCGTTCTCGATCTCGGCGAAATAGTTCTCCGGATTGCGGTTCAACTCCATCACGCCGATGTCGATCGGCGGATAGTCGGCATGCGGCCATACCTTGGTGAGGTCGAACGGATTGTACGGGGTCTTTTCCGCATCCAGTTCCGGCATGATCTGCACCTGAACCTTCCAACGCGGGAATTCGCCACGCTCGAGGGCGTTGAAGAGATCTTCCTGCGTCGATTCACGGGTGCGGCCGATGACCTTCTCGGCTTCAGCATTGGTCCAATGCTTGTGGCCCTGCATGGTCTTGAAATGGAACTTCACCCAGTAGCGTTCGCCGGCGTCGTTCCACAGCGAATAGGTGTGAGAACCATAGCCGTTGATATGGCGCACGTCGGTCGGCAGGCCGCGATCCGACATCAGGATGGTGATCTGATGCAGGCTTTCCGGCGAGAGCGACCAGAAGTCCCACATGGCCGTGGCGGAGCGCAGATTGGTCTTGGGATGACGTTTCTGGGTGTGGATGAAGTCGGGGAACTTCACCGGATCGCGCACGAAGAAGACCGGCGTGTTGTTGCCGACCAGGTCCCAGTTGCCTTCCGAGGTGTAGAACTTGATGGCGAAACCGCGCACATCACGCTCGGCATCGGCCGCTCCAAGCTCGCCGGCAACGGTCGAGAAGCGCAGGATCAGCGGCGTCTCGGTGCCCGGCTGCAGAACCTTGGCCTTGGTGTATTTCGAAATGTCGCCGGTGATCTTCAGCGTGCCATAGGCACCCCAGCCCTTGGCATGGACCGCGCGCTCGGGAATACGCTCGCGATTCTGATGCGCCAGCTTCTCGATGAGCTGATAGTCCTGCAGCAGAACCGGACCACGCTCGCCCGCTGTGATGGAATTCTGGTTGTCCGGAACAGGCGCGCCGGCGGAGGTGGTCAATGTCGTCTTCGTCATGGCTTTCGCCTCCTCTGAACGGTTCGTAAATATCGAATGGCTTGCTGGCAGGCCGAGGCCAGTCTTGAATGATTCTAACCTAGTGGCTGCAGATCATAAAAACAAATTGCCTTTTCTGTTCATATCGATAACTTTATCCTATGATCCGCTTGACCGTCCGACAGATGCTCTATTTCGACGCGCTGGCCCAGACACTGCATTTCGGCCGGGCCGCTGAACTCGTCGGCGTCACCCAGCCGGCGCTTTCGGCGCAAATCGCCGAAATGGAGGAGCGGCTCGGCTGTCTTCTGTTCGAGCGTGGCGGAAAGTCGGTGCAGATGACCGCCGAAGCATATGACCTGCTGCCTCGCATCGAGAGCATCCTGGCCGACATACGCGACGTCGAAACCATCGCGCGGCGTGGCCGGCTGGCAATGGAAGGCAAATTCCGACTGGGAATAATACCCACCATCGCGCCCTATCTGTTGCCGCATGTCCTGCCGGAACTGAAGGCCCGCTTTCCGGCGCTGGTGCTGGAGTTACGCGAGGCCGTGACAGCTTCGCTTGTGGAAGAAACGGCTGCCGGCCGCATAGACGGTTTCATCGCAGCCCTGCCGCTCGACTATCCCGGACTGGTCGAGGAGGAGCTTTTCGACGATCGGTTTTTCCTGGCGGTGGCCGAGAACGACACGGAATTCGCCTCGCCGCCGGTCGCGCCTGATAGTCCGGCGCTGGACCGGCTGATGTTGCTTGAAGAGGGCCATTGCCTGCGTGAACAGGCGCTGGCGGTGTGCGGCAGCGTCAAGCCGGTGGCCATGGCGAGCTACGGCGCCACCAGCCTGACCACGCTGCTGCAGATGGTTGCGCATGGACTTGGCGTGACGCTCATTCCCGAAATGGCGATCGGGCCGGCAAGCACCATGCGTGATTTGAAGACCGTGCCGTTTACCGAGCCGATGCCGTCGCGGACCATCTGTCTTGCCTGGCGGCGTAACAGCATGCGGCACGAAGAATGCGTGGAACTCGCCAAGATCGTGCGCGGTCTGCGCGACAAGCTTTTACCGAAGGCTGCCTGAAACGGCCTGCGTGAGCGCTCGAAGCGTTGCTTCATCGGCGGGATCGCGCGGTTTTCTTGACGCGACGAGACAAGCCTGCGAGCGCAGGATCACGCCGTCTTGCAGTACCTTCAAATGGTTGGCGCGCAGGGTCGAGCCGGTCGTGGTGATATCCGTGATGATATCGGCCGAACCGGCGGCAGGGGCGCCTTCCGTGGCGCCGAGGCTCTCGACGATGCGGTAGACCTGGATGCCGTGCTTTTGCGAAAAGAACTGCTGGGTCAAACGCCAGTACTTGGTGGCAATGCGCAGGCGGCGCCCATGACGCTGGCGAAAATCGGCGGCGACATCGTCAAGATCGGCCATCGTGTCGACATCCAGCCACACGTCCGGCACAGCCACCACGACATCGGCATGGCCGAAGCCGAGGCGAGACGTGATTTCGGCCTTCGCTTCCCAATTGGCCACCGTCTCGCGCAACAGGTCCTCGCCGGTAATGCCGAGGTCGACCGCGCCCTTGCCAATCTCCCCGGCGATTTCCGATGCGGAGAGGAATGCCACGCTTACGTCTTCGCGGCCGTCGATGCGCGCGCGGTAGTTGCGCTCATCACCTGGCAGCCGCACGGTAAGTCCGGCCGTGGCCAGAACCTCCAGCGTCTGCTCCTTCAATCGGCCTTTCGAGGGAATAGCGAGCGTGATCATTGCGCACCTTGCGCCAAGCGCTCGATGCGATCGAGCCAGACGGAAAAACCGACGCCAGGGATCGGCTGCTTGGCGCCAAGGAGTGTCAGCAGCCGATCATAACGGCCGCCGCCGGCCAGCGGCCGCTCGTCGCCATCGGCGACGATCTCGAAAACCAGGCCGGTATAGTAGTCGAGCGGGCGGCCGAAACCGGCGTCGTAGTGGATTGCGTGAAGCGGCAATCCCTGCCCAGCAAGCGCTGCCGTTCGCGCCGCGAAATTGTCCAGTGCCGCGCCGAGGGAGAGGGCCGCACCAGACGCAAAGTCACGCAGCGTGTCGCTCGCCTCGGCAATCGGAACATGGATCGCAAGGAAGGCTTTCAGCGCGTCGAGCGCATCGCTTGAGAGCCGCACGCTGCGCAGCTCGGCCTTTTCCACCAGCCGGCGCGCAATATCCGTGGGCGTGCGACCGGCGGAAGGCGAAAGCCCGGTCTTCTCCATACCGCGTGCGACATGGGTGGCAAGACCGTCGAGATCACCAGCGCTGACCAACGAGGCGACCGGCTCATCCAGTGCACCGCTGGGTGGCGGCGTGGCAAGATCGGCAAGTGCAGCCCCCAACAGGTCGGCGGAGCCGAAGGCGCGGGCAAGCTTCATGCGCCATCCTCGCGGCAGGCCAAGGGCAGCCAGCACCGCTTCGAACACCGTCTGATCGCCAAGCGTGATGTTGAGGCCCTTGCTCGGCAGAGCGAGCTGTAGCAGCGCATGCGCGTCGCCCACCGAACGCGCATCGGCGCTCGCCGTGTCGATGTCGCCAAGGTCTTCAATACCGGCTTGAAAGAATTCATTGCCGCCTTCGCGGCGCTGGCGGAACACCTCACCCAGATAGGCATAGCGACGCGGCGTGCCGGACTGGCTTCTTATATGGTTCAGGCAGACCGGAATGGTGAACTCAGGCCGCAGGCACAGCGTCTCGCCGGTCTCGCTTTCGGTGAGGAAAATGCGGCGGCGCAAATCCTCACCCGCCATATCGAGAAACGGATCGGCGGGCTGGATCACCGGGATGTCGACGGAATCGGCGCCGCGCGCAGCGAAGAGCTTGAGGATGTCAGGAGCGATGGCCGGATAGCGGGGGGTCATGAGCGGCACCTCGCACTAGGCATCAGATATTGCCCCTCACCCTTACCCTCTCCCCGTAAACGGGGCGAGGGGAGCATCAGCGTTGCAGCCATCGCCCTTCTCCCCGTGCCACGGGGAGAAGGTCCCGGCAGGGGGATGAGGGGCGACGTAAACTCACTTCTCACGGCTGCGCTCTTCCGCCTGCGCGGCGAGTATCTTCTCCACCGCCGCGACCAGCTCTCCTTCCGGCACAGTGACTTGCGCCGGGCGAGCAGCGCGCCATTCGGCATTGTCGGTGATTTCCTCGGAAAGGCGCTTGCCCTCGATCAGATCCTTGATCTGCACCTCGCCCCTTGCGCGCTCGTCGCCGCCCTGGATGACGACGCAAGGGGAGCCGCGCCGGTCGGCATATTTGAGCTGGGCCTTCATGCCGGCACCGCCAAGATAGAGCTCGGCGCGGATTTTGGCGGCGCGAAGCTCCGAAACCATTTTCTGGTAGCGGCCGAGGCTTTCGGTGTCCTTGTCCATGACCAGCACCACGACCGGCGCAAGTACATCGGACGTGTCGAGCTTGCCGAGGTTCTTGAGCGCCGTCATCAGCCGCGAGACGCCGATGGAAAATCCGGTCGCAGGCACCGGCTCGCCGCGAAAGCGGGAGACCAGGCCATCATAGCGGCCGCCGCCGCCCACCGAACCGAAACGGACGATCTGTCCCTCGTCGTTCGGGATTTCGGTCAGGAGCTCGGCTTCGTAGACGGGGCCTGTGTAATATTCGAGTCCGCGCACAACGGAGGGGTCAACCACCACTCGGTCATCGTAGCCAGCGGCATGTACCAAAGCTGCTATTTGCGAAAGTTCATCATAGCCCTGATACGACTTCATATTGAAGTTGAAGTCCCCCCCGGCTTTATAGAAAACAGCTCTTATGTAGCCCAGCGCGCTCGCATTTTCTGTTCCGACGGTATCCAGAATCCGCTGAGCTTTCTCCGATACGTTTATAAAACTCCGTCCGTTTCGCTTCACCTTCTCAAAAATGGGGGATGTAGGACTGTCACCTTCCATTGCCACGGCAATCTCATCGGCCGTTCTGTCGAACAGTAGTATCGGTTCAACGATGGATATTTGTCTTTCATCCAAGCCCGCGCCCTTGGTGAAATCACCCTCGCCTTCTTTGCCGCCGTCCCACCTGCCGGGGCCGAGCAGGAGCCGAACACCCTCCGGGCCGAACTTGTCGAGCTTGTCGATGGCGCGCAACACCGTCAGCCGGCGTCCGGCATTCTCCTCGCCGCCAAGGCCGATCGCCTCCAGCACGCCGTCGAGTACCTTGCGGTTGTTGACGCGGATCACATAGTCGCCGCGCTGGATGCCGAGCGCCTCCATGACATCCGCCATCATCATCGCCATCTCGGCATCTGCCGCCACGCCCGGCGTGCCGACCGTATCCGCGTCGAACTGCATGAACTGGCGAAAGCGCCCCGGTCCCGGCTTTTCGTTGCGGAACACCCACCCGGCGCGATAGCTGCGATAGGGTTTGGGCAAGCGTTCGTAGTTTTCGGCGACGAAACGCGCCAGCGGCGCGGTCAGGTCATAGCGCAGCGACAGCCACTGCTCGTCGTCGTCCTGAAAGGAAAACACGCCTTCATTGGGCCGATCCTGATCCGGCAGGAATTTCCCCAGCGCATCCGTATATTCTATCAGCGGCTGCTCGACCGGCTCGAAACCATACAGTTCGTAGACTTCGCGGATTTTGGCGGTCATCCGCTCGACGGCGCGGATGTCCTCGGCGCTGCGGTCGACAAATCCGCGCGGCAGCCGCGCCTTCGTCTTTTCCGATTTGTCGGCCATGGTCGGTTCGCTCTTGTCATACTATGGTCTAATTCTCACGTAACCAGCAGTTACGGCGCGCGTGTCCTAACTTATGCAGCACAGGGCGGCAAGGGCGGCGTCAACGCAGCCTTTCGCGAGCGGTTTGAGAAGATCCGCAAAAATGCCTTTTGACCGCCTAAGTAAGGATTTCCCGTCGTGCTGGACGGGTTTACGATAGCAAAGACTCGCGTCTCGCTGATCTAAAAGCGCCACGAGCGGAAGTTGTTTTCGTGGGTTTTTCGCGTCGTCCAAGGTGCCGGAAACGGCCGCCTCTTATTTGCCTAATAATGAAATTTTTTGCATATCAGTATTGCGCGTTTGAAATTTTGAGGCAGTATGATCGGCGATCGGAGTGGCATTCCTTCGGCCTGCGGGGCCGAAAGGAGTATGAATTCACAGATGGGAGAACAATAGATGACTGCATCCTGGAGGTTTTCGACCTTGGCGGATCGCCATCGCGCGCTCGGTTCCAAGCTGGAGGATTGGAACGGCATGGGCACCGCCTGGACCTACGACAAGGACTGGGTCGAGGAATATGTCGCAATCCGCACAAAGGCCGGCATCATGGATGTCTCGGGCCTGAAGAAGGTCCACATCAATGGCCCGCATGCCTCGCATGTGATCGACCTGGCGACGACCCGCGATGTCGAGAAGATCTATCCGGGGCGTTCCTCCTATGCCTGCATGCTCAACGATGCCGGCAAGTTCACCGACGACTGCGTCATCTACCGCATGGGCCCCAACTCCTGGATGGTCGTGCACGGTTCGGGCACCGGCCATGAGGAGCTGACGCGCGCCGCCATCGGCCGTGACGTTTCGATCCGCTTCGACGACAATCTGCATGACCTGTCGCTGCAGGGACCGGTTGCGGTCGACTATCTGGCAAAGCACGTTCCGGGCATCCGCGACCTGAACTACTTCCATCACATGCAGACCCGCCTGTTTGGCTTGCCGGTGATGATTTCGCGCACCGGTTACACCGGCGAACGCGGCTACGAAATCTTCTGCCGTGGTCAGGATGCGCCTCAGATCTGGGATACGATCGTGGCCGAGGGCAAGGAGATGGGCATCATCCCCACCCGCTTCACCACCCTCGACATGCTGCGCGTCGAAAGCTACCTGCTGTTCTATCCTTACGACAACTCGCAGAAATATCCGTTCGAGAACGAAGGCCCCGGCGACACGCTTTGGGAGCTTGGCCTTGATTTCACGGTGAGCCCCGGCAAGACCGGCTTCCGCGGCGCCGAGGAACACTACCGTCTGAAGGGCAAGGAGCGCTTCAAGATCTTCGGCGTACTGCTGGAAGGCGACAAGCCGGCCGACGAGGGTGCTCCGGTCTATCGCGACGGCAAGAAGGTGGGCGTCGTCACCTGCGCCATGTATTCGCCGCTGGTCAAGAAATCGATGGGCATCGCCCGCCTCGATGTCGACTGCGCCGAGCAGGGTACGCCGCTTGAAATCCGC
>NZ_JBLLVA010000043.1:0-28353 GCF_047739745.1 Borborobacter xinjiangensis
CCCGCATCCATCCCCTCCCGGCAAATCACCGGGGCAGTGAATCATCCCGAGCCGTCAATGGCGGGGTTTTTCGAGGCGTCCGAATCGTTGTCCGGTTTTTGCGAAATACGCAGTGCACTCCAAACTCTTCCAAAACGCCGGATACCGTTCAAACCTAATTTCATCCCGCTCTACAAGCTTCGGTTGTTATGCAGCTAGTGCCGCGTGGCCGGAGTTCTGCTCCGCATTCCAAGCTTGAAACATGAGAACGTCCCAGAGCAGATACTGATGATTGCGTCGGCCGGAGACATGTTCTTCCCAAAGTTGGCGTATCGGCCGTGAGTTGAAATAGCCTTCCGATCGCAGGCGGCTATCATCTAGGAGATCTTCGGCCCATTCACGCAGCTCGCCGCGCAGCCATAAATCGATTGGAACGCCAAATCCCATCTTCGGGCGTTCCACCATGGTTTTCGGCACGTGACGGTAAAGCAACTGGCGCAAGGGCCACTTTGGCGTATTCCCCGCCCGCAGGACCGACAAAGGCAACGTCATAGCGAACTCGACGATGCGGTGGTCCAGGAATGGGACCCGCGCTTCTAGGCTGACGCCCATCGCCGCGCGATCGACCTTAACCAAAATGTCATCTGGGAGATAGCTCACCAGGTCGGTGAACATCATCCGTTCCACATTGCCGTTAAGGACTGGCAGCGGCTCGTAGTCAGTGAGCATCGTGGGAAGTTCATGTCCGCCTATAATGACATCTTCCGGCTCCGTCCAATGGGAGCACAGGCGGCGGTAGACATCTGCCGACGACTTGAGGGCGAGAACACTCGCTGCCTTGTGGATCTTGTCGCCAACGCGCTGCTGACGTCGGTTTGCCGGCATTAAGCGCATGAGCGGATTAGCAAGCATGTCGTAGACAGTAGGCGAGGGCAGCATCGCCAATTTTGCGGCCACCTGTCGCAGGGAAACAGGTGCTATCGCGAGCTTCTTCCAAGCCAGGTCGGCGATGCCGTATCGCGTATAACCGGAGAAGAGTTCGTCGCCTCCATCCCCCGACAGCGAGACGGTCACATGTTGCCGGGCGAGCTTCGAGACCAGATAGGTTGGAATCTGCGAGGAGTCTGCGAAGGGCTCGCAATAGATGGAAGGCAGGTGCGGAATGACATTGAGCGCATCCCGTTCTGTAACATAGAGCTCCGTGTGGTCCGTCCCCAAGTGACGGGCCACTTCCTGAGCGTGGATGGCTTCATTGTAGTCCTTCTGGTGGAAACCAATAGTGAAGGTACGAATTGGTCTCGTGCTCATGGACTGCATCGTGGCAACGACCGTGCTGGAGTCGACGCCACCCGACAGAAATGCGCCAAGCGGGACATCGGCGACCATTTGGTCCCGAAGCGATTGTCTCAGGAGTTGATCGAGTTGGTCGACGGCCTCGTCTCGGCTTCCCTCGAAGGGTTGACGCATGCCGCGCTCTGCCGCATCGCTCGCTTTCCAATAGGTCTCGATGCGCGGCACGTCGGAGCCAGACTCCAGAAACAGTATATGTCCGGGCCGCAGCTTCTCAATATTCCGATAGATCGAGTAAGGGGCTGGAATATAATTGTGCCGCATAAAAAGCGTGAGCGCGTCGCGATTGACTTGTGGGTTCCAATCGGGGTGTGCACGGAATGCCTTGAGTTCTGAAGCGAAGGCAAAAGTCTTGCCGATGCGACCGAAGTAGAGCGGCTTCTCGCCGAGTCGATCCCGCGCCAAGATCAATGTACGGTCGGTGCGATCCCAGAGCGCGACCGCGAACATGCCCACGCATCGCGCCAAAGCTTCCTTCAGCCCCCAATGCACGATCGCGCCGATAAGTACCTCGGTATCTGAATGGCCCCTCCAAGCGAACCGGCCCTGCTGATCGAGCTCGGCTCGGATCGAGGCGTGATTGTAGATTTCGCCATTGAACACGATCACGTAGCGGCCGCAGGCCGAAAACATCGGTTGGTGGCCACTAGGCGAGAGATCAACGATCGCCAGTCTGCGCTGCGCGAGCGCGATGCCAGTCTCACCGTCGGTCCATACGCCGTCATCGTCCGGGCCGCGATGAAGGATTCGCATCGCCATTCGCCGCACAACCTCTTGCGCACTGCCAACGCTGCCCGACGCATCCCGAAATCCCACGATACCGCACATGGTCCAATCCTTTCGCCGACACGTACCCGAAGGCTCTAAACGCCGCTACTGTCCAAATCAAGTTTAAGCGAACTCGTCTTGCCGTCGGTTGCGCGATTGGGAATGAGGGGGCCTATTCTGCGGTTCGGTCTATGTCGTTCACGCCAACGTGCATGGAGGTCTGCCCAACCTATTGCAGCTAGGGCGAAAAAAACGGGTAAGAGAAATACTCGTTGACGGGTGCTCCACTCTCCCAAAAATAATGTATACCCGGCAAACGCAGACCCCAAAATACATAATATAAAAACATACGGGATAGTTGGCCTTACAACTTTATTAATTATTGACCATAATATCCCGGGAAGGCAAAATATCCATAAGATCATTCCCATATAATATAACTCAAATCCATTATCGTAACTAAGCCCGTGAGTAATCGCAACCCAAGGATATGGGGCGAAGAGCGTGCGACTGGCGGAGGTAAAAAGAGCTCTTATAGGGTTTTCGGAAAGGCGATTGCGCCAATCAATAACTGTCTCGTCACTCGCGGCATTATTGGATGAGGTGGTGACAAATGTCTCGTGTTGCCCGCGAACAATACTGGTAACCGAAGAAAAAGGATTCAATTGTTCTACTCTGTCGGCACTTAACGGCAATGCGCAGAAAAGTGCAAATATCAACAGTGCAAATGCAGGGGAAATCCCGAAATTGGCGGCGCATCTCCAGCGCCGTTGAAAAACAAAGATAAGCGCGACAGCAGTGCAGGCGAAAAATATTGCGACTAAAGCAGCAAACCGGACAGCTCCAAGAAATCCCGTGAAAATGATGAAAATAACGAATACCCAGAGGCCCCTGGATTCGCGCATTCTAATGCCGGCCCATATCGCTCCGATAGCCAGCCATCCTGCCAATGTATCTTTCAACAGCCAGGCGCCGTTCACTGCTGCCGCAGGATCAAATAGAGCAGCGGCCCCTGCCAAGATCGAAACTCTGCGTCCTGCACCAAGTGAGCGCGCAATGCCGAATGCGGCCGCTGGAAAGAAAGCTGAAAAGGCCGCATTAGCATAAGACGCCCATAAAAACCAATTCGGCGAAATTACTTTCCAGACAGCCAAATAAGCAGAAAATAGCCATTCATGCGTGCCGAAGATACTAGAATATGGTAGATTTAGGTTTGGTGGCCAAGTACCCTGTCCGCGGGACTGCAGGCCGAGAACCCGCATCCTATCGACATCAACCGCCAAACCATGCCAGTGATCGGCGAATGCTTGCGCTTGCAGTTGATATTGTCGCGCGTCCAGCATTACATCGTGCCACTGAGGTGTTTGTTGTATCAGCCAAATCTTTAGGGTTGCGAACATAAAGCCCATGATGCAGAGTATTACGCTCGTGGCTCTCTCCCCAGGAAAGGCCAGAGCCCCTGCGACTAAAGCGCCAACAAATATAATAGAAATAAATAGTGCGTACGGAAGTAAAGTAATCAACGCGATGCTCCCGTAGGGTGATTGTCAAGGCAGTTATCGATGCCTCGGATTTCACCAAAATACAGCGCTTCATACGCTACGACCATGCTCTCAATGGAATAGCGTTCACGGATCTGGTTGGCTCGCCGAATCGCGAGCAACTCCCCCTCCGGCAAACGCTCGATGAGCGCGCGAAGGCCGTCTTCTAGTCGCCGTGGGTTGCGCGCAGGAATGATTAAGCAGTTTGGCATGTCCGACAGAGCCTCGCGATTGCCGCCGACATCAGTGGCGACGACCGGCAGTCCGATTGCGAGCTTTTCCAGCAACGCATTCGAAAAGCCTTCTTCATGCGAAGCCATGACGCCGATATCCATGCCAGCTAGTAGAGCCGGAACGTCCTGGCGTCTCCCCAAAAACATGACGCGTTCTTGAATGTTTAGCTGCTCCGTTTGCGCAACCAAACTGTCGAGCAATCCCCGGTCCTCACCTACCAAAAACAGGCGCAAGCGGCAGTCATGTACCGCCAATGCCGCAAACGCCGCGATCAAATCATCATGCCCTTTATAAGGAATCAAATTGGCTACTTTTATGATGCCAATATGACTATCGCCGAGTCCCAGTTCTCTCCGAACCCGCTGGCGTGTGTTGGCTGCAGCGGTAACGCGTGGGAAATCGAGCCCGTTTCCGATGATGACGATTCTATCACGTGGATAGGTGTCGCGATGGGCTACATCGTCAGCGACTGCCTTCGAATTGGCGGTCACTACGTGACTGAACCGGTTGGCTATCCTGTCGAGTACGCGAAGATGAGGATGTCGATCTTGATGTGTACCCAAACCGCGCCGAGAGGTGATGATTACCCGCCGGCGTGTCATCCATCCCGCGAGTGCAGCCATGAAGTTGGTCAAAGGCAGGAAGCCGTGAATCACGTCGATGCGCTCTCGGACAGCAGTATGCATCAATCTGGCCTGCGCGCTCGCCAATGAAACGAGTTTGGCGACCTTGCCGCCTTCGGTCGACGCGTAGCCACCGTCGACCACCATGCACGCGTTCTCTTCAAGAACCGCTCGCAGCGGACCTGACGCGTCGAGAGCGAAAACGATAACCTGCCAGCCGCGCTCTTGTAGCCCGGCAGCGAGCATGGTTAATTGGCTTTCGGCACCGCCCAGATGCAACGAGCCGATGACGAACAAAATTCGCCGCTGAGTGGCGTCGAAGCGCATGTTCATTGGTCGGCCTGAACCGATGTGCGCGATGGCGTTCTCGGTACACGGTGCCGGACCGTTTCTTCAATCAGCGCGGCCCAGTGATCATAGACAGATTTACGGGAGAACTTGGCACAAACACTTCTGCTTGCGGCTTGCCCAAGTGCCTGTCTTCGTTCTGGGTCGTCAGCTAGTTCGATCAGAGCGCGGCTAAATGCCTCGACATTGTTCGGCGACACGAGAATCCCATTCTGGTTGTCGTCGATGAGTTCCGCAGGGCCGCTGGGGCAGTCGAAGCTAATACAAGGTCGCCCGAGTTGCATTGCCTCGATCAGGGCGTTAGGGAATCCTTCGTAGCGCGATGATAGGACGAACAGATCGGCGTTGACGATGAGCGCGTAAATCTCTGTAACGTGACCTGGAAAGCGAACGGCGTCGGCGATCCCCAATTCTGCCGCCTGGCTTCTTAGGACCGTCCCAAGGTCTCCATCCCCGGCGATGACGAGCTGCCACTCGCAACGCGCGAGACCCGATTTGGCAAATGCCGCAAGCAACAGGTCGAAACCCTTCTCATGTGTCAGGCGGCCTGCAGCAACGATGGTCCGTTTCGCATCGCCTGGCTTTCGGATTGTTGCTGAGGGCGCCGAGAGCGACCGGCGGATTGCATTTGGGATAACAACCAAACGTGAAACTACGAAGTTGTGCGCACACCAGTCAGCAATCGATCGCGTCTGCACAACCAAAGCAGACGCTCTGCGGTAGAGTATCCTTCGGAAAATAGCCCAATTCCGCGGCAAGGGGGACTGACCAGGATGTGTGCGCTCGGACACGATGGTCGGCACATTCGTCCCAATGAGCGCAGCGAGGACGAAGACGTTGGTTTTGTCGATAAAGCTTACGACAATATCTGGTCGTTGCGAAAGTATGCCTTTGCGAATGACATATAGGCGTCTGATGAATGCCAGAGAACGCGCTATCATCCCCGGACCTTCTGATCGGATTTCGAGGCGAATGCGGTTAACCTGCGGGCCGAGCTCGTACTTGTCAGGATCGGAGCCGTTGAGGGTAATGAGAGTGATTTCGTGCCCGCGTTCAGCGAGTTCACTGCATAAGTCGATCACTACGCGCTCCGCACCACCGCCGCCAAGGGAACTGATGACGAAGGCAACGCGATACCGTATCGAGTGCGCGCGTGTTTGTCCGGCTGAACCTTCGAAAATCATCTGAGACAACGGCTGAAGTAGCTGAGCGTCGAATCGATGACTTTCGAGCGCGCATAAAAGTGGACTATACTGATTTGAACAATTTTTTTCATGAATTCTGTCGACCCCTTCAGCTCGACCGGAACTCCTTCCACTCGGCCTAGACGCCATCCGCACGGACGTCCAAAATGGGCGTCCGTTTTGCCGTCTCTTGCCGCCCAAAACACTTCTATCCAATTTGGAGGTCCTTGGCGCATCACCTCACCCCCAGCAGGAACGGCTCAGCTGAGCGCTCGACGTGCGGGATTTGATAACATCCTAGCGCGGCAAATTCTCCTGCCTTTCCTCCAAGTCTAACTCCAATACGGCTTGTACGCTCCATCTTTGTTGATTTTCCAATGAGAAGCTACCGGGACATGAAGATTTTTCAACGGAGAATTGACTCATGTTTGAACGCTAGCGAAGCCGCCGACGCCGACCGGCGCATTTGCCGGCGCCACGTAAACAACGGGTTCGCATTGATGTCGGTGTCCAACCAGCCGTTGCTTCTCTTTGAGAGTATATGACTTGCGCCGGCGGGCGCGCGCCGTCTCGCCACGAGAGCCTTGGTCAGCCACTTTATCGGTCGCGATTCTGTCCATTAAGCCTCGCTCGTGGACGAAGTTCGTTGGCAACATCATCGCCAGCGGTGAAGCTATCACAAATTCGAGTGGGAATGCGGCGACCAGATTGTCTATGCCAACCCCTGCCGTCTCGGAGTGGAAGCTATAGAGTACCTGGATCGGACAAAGAATGCACTGGCGCAAAGGGCTAAAAGACCAGCAGCGCCCAGAACTCCCACCAGAGCATCGGCGTAGAAAAACACCTGTTTCTGGTAGTGCGCTGCATACTCTAATCCGCCATACGGTGCATCGTCGGAGGCGTCGGCATAGATGAGCCTTAGTGCATCAACATTTGCGGCCGAAGAGTTCGCATATACCCGGGCAACGTCTATCATGGGGCCGCCGTCTAAGTTTACGGCGAACGGCCCCGGTCCCAGGTCTGGGTCTACGAAGTAGGCCTGACCCGCGTGATCGAGCCTAAGTACGACATGTCCATTAAGACCCCACACTTCAGCTTCAATGCCAGCGTCGTGCAGGAGGTCTTTCACGAGGAATGCACGTTGATGGCAATACCCGCAGTCGAATCTTGACCGCACCAAGATGCCGTCAGCAAAGATGTTCGGCGACCCTATGCTGGCCCACATCAAGCGTTCTGCCCAACTCAGGTGAAAATCGCCCGGAGCGCAGTTGAAGGTCGTGCTCTGAACAGTGCGGCTCACACGTGAAACGAAGCCCAGCGTCGTTTCCTTATCCGACCGGACAAACCGTTCGTTTGGGACGCTCTGTATAGTGACAGTAGCAAGAGAGCTGTAGCCTGGAATGCCAGCCTTCGAATCCTTTGGCATCGTTCCGATAACATGCAGCAACGATAGAGCAATCGCCACCACTCCTGAGACGGCCAGGATTGTTGTCTTATAGTTAAGCAACCGAGCATCCTCAACATGCGATGAAGCCGGAGATCACAAAGAGCAGGTCCACCCCGATACAACCTCCTGTCATCCACTTGGCATTGTAGTGGTAGAGAATAACGGACAAGATGGCTAGGGCACGCAGATCGTCAATGTCCCGCCGATAGGCAGACGCCTTTATCATACCAAGTTTTGGGACCCCGATTGTACTCCCGGAGCTTTTGCGCATTCCGCTCAACAAATCAACCAGTCAAAGGAGAGCTTGCGTTAGCAATCAGGCCCTCCCTCCAGACTTCGGCGGTCTGCCGCCACAGGGTGCGCACATAATCCATTACACTAGCGGAAACGTATGGCCCGCCCCGGTGCAAGCGACAATTGGATGACGACGTGAACAGTCTGCACAAACGTATCCGACATGTCGGCGCTCTGGCCGGAACGGCTTGTCCATGACATAGTCCTCTTGATCTAGTTGTAGCTGGTTACCGGCTCGCGCCACGATTGCATGCTGCCTCTCTCTCTCTCTCTCTCTCTCTCTCTCTCTCTCTCTCTCTCTCTCTTGGCAGGGCGCAGGGCCTGATCGCATGACCCTAATGGGGACCCACAGCATCAGGTCCGCTTTCATTCGTGGCCGTGATCGCTCAAATCAGTTCCCGGGCGCACATTACGCAGACCAGAAAGACGTTTTGGCTGCAAAACTAAGCCAAACACGCTTGATTCCGTCCAGACTACATTGGCAACGCAGCATAAATGTGTTGAGACTCTCCGCGTACCTGCGCGCATGGTTGGGGTGTCACCGCATGGCTGACAGCATTCGTTATGATTTTGGCGAGCAATGGGATGAATATGCGCGACGCGCGACGGACGAAGACTTAATCACCGCTCAGAACGCTCTTGCAGAACTTATCCCGGTCGGATTCAGCCCGCAGGGCAAGTCGTTTCTCGATATAGGATGCGGCAGCGGTATGCACTCTGTTGCAGCCGCGAGGCATGGGTTTTTAGCCGTTACGGCAGTTGACTACTACGATGGATCAGTCCGAGCAACCAAATGGATGGCAGCGCGGTCTGGTACCCAGGTCACTGCCTTCCGCGACGATATTCTGAACACAAAAATCACCGGCCACTTTGACGTGGTCTATTCCTGGGGCGTTCTGCATCATACTGGCAACATGTTAGCCGCAATTAATAACGCGAAGGCACTCGTGGCGCCCGGCGGGCTCTTCATCATCTCGATTTACCTCAAGACCCCGCTTTGTGAGTTCTGGAAGGTTGAGAAGCGTATATACGCGATGCTGCCCCGCTTTATGCAAGCCGGTATTGATTACGCTTTCAGGGGGCTGTCGATTGCGCTTAAAGCCGTTGACAAAAAGCAGGAAAAAGAGCGCGGCATGGACTGGCAAGTTGGCGTTCGAGATTGGCTCGGCGGCTACCCATATGAGAGCGCCACGCCTGAGGAGGTTGCTAAGATGGTAGGGAACGGCTTCGCCCTTGACGCGTCTTACCACACCGAGTCCGGACCCGGGATACTCGGCACTAGGTGCGCCGAGTATGTCTTCCGTCGTTTAACAGTACAACCAGCCTAGATGCCGTTGCCTAGCTAATCATGCGATTTTGTTACGCTTTTGACACTATTTAATTGACCGCTGATCGTCGTTCGACCGGACGACGCGTTGAGATGCAGAACATTATGCCAACCAGCTGCCCGAGCACGTCGCGCGGCTGATCGTTACCACCAAGCGCGACAAGCCGCATTGGGGCGCCCGCAAGATCAGGGAGCTGCTGATCCGCAAGCTGGCCGGTGATGTGCGCATCCCGGCCACAAGCACGGTGCATGCGGTGCTCGATCGTGGGCACTGAACCGTCGCAGCCGACCCAGCCCAACGATCTGTGGGGCGCCGACTTCAAGGGCGAGTTCAGGCTGGGCAACGGCCGCAATTGTTACCCGCTGACGGTCACCGACCGGGGCCTCGCTACCTGCTGGCCTGTGAAGCGCTTGAATCAACCAAAGAAGCGCCGGTCATTGAGACCTTCGTCCGGCTCTTTAAGGAGCGCGGCCTGCCGCGGGCGATCCGCTCCGATAACGGCCTGCCCTTCGCCTCGCCCAACGGGCTGTACAATCTGTCGAAGCTGTCGGTCTTCTGGCTGCGGCTCGGGATCGCGATCGAGCACATCAAGCCTGGGTGCCCGCAGCAGAACGGCCGCCACGAGCGCATGCACTTACCCTCAAACAGCAGACCACCCGGCCGCCGGGCATGAATATCCTCCAGCAGCAGGACCGTTTCGACGTTTCGACGCATTCGTCAGAGAATTCAACCAGGAACGTCCGCACGAAGCGCTCAACATGAGGACGCCGCCCGAACTCTATACGCCGTCCTCAGGGCCTATGAAGGCTTCCCCGAGCTGGAATACCCTTTCCACGACAAAGGACATTCTCGTCACCGCCTGTGGCCGCATCTGCATGCATCACAAAAAAATCAACGTCTCAACCGTGCTCGCCGGCCAGACTCGTCATCAAGTAAGTCGACGACGGCATTTGGCTCGTCAGCTTCATGCAGTACCACCTGGGATATGTAGACTTGGAACAGAGGACCCTACAAGCCATCGACAACCCGTTCGCGCGAGCCCCGGGTCGGGCTATGAATCATGGCGGAGAGGGAGGGATTCGAACCCCCGATGCCCTTGCGAGCATGCCGCATTTCGAGTGCGGTGCATTCGACCACTCTGCCACCTCTCCGCGGGTGATGGTCCGCCGTTACCGGCGCGGCGCACTAGATACTGGTTGAGCGCCAAGGATACAAGGCCTATCGGCAGCTAATTTGCCGTTTGTCTTGACTTGATGACAGGCATCGGCTACGGACCGCATCATCCGGCGTGGGGTCTTCTCCGCGCCGGTCGTATTTTTGAAACCCGCAGACTGACAAAAAGACGGCCGGAGCGCTGCGAGGCGCCCACAAGCCGACCGAACAGCGAAAGGCAAAAAATGTTCGCAGTCATCAAAACGGGCGGCAAGCAGTATCGCGTGACCGCCAACGACGTTCTCAAGATCGGCAGGCTCGACGGCGCCGCCGGCGACATGGTCGAATTCGGCGAAGTGCTGGCCGTCGGCGAAGGCGAAAACGCAACGATCGGCGCGCCGCTAGTGGAAGGCGCCTTGGTGACGGCGGAAGTGGTGAGCCAGGGCCGCGCCAAGACGGTCATTGCCTTCAAGAAGCGTCGCCGTCAAAATTCGCGGCGCTCGCGCGGCAATCGCCAGCACGAGACGACGGTGCGGATTTCCGAGATCCTGACCGATGGCGCGAAGCCTACGAAGAAGGCCGCCGCCAAGCAGGAAGCGACCGCGGACGCGGAAGCCGCCGAAAAGCCAACCAAGAAGTCCGCGCTGAAAAAGGCTGCAGCCGAGGCTGAAAAAGAGTAAGACTGAGCACGAAGGAGCACAGCAATGGCACATAAGAAAGCTGGCGGTTCGTCGCGCAACGGTCGCGACTCGGAATCCAAGCGCCTCGGCGTGAAGAAGTTCGGTGGCGAAGCCGTCGTCCCGGGCAACATCATCGTTCGTCAACGCGGCACCAAGTGGCATCCCGGCACCAATGTCGGCATGGGCACGGACCATACCCTTTTTGCGCTCGAAGCAGGTGCGGTCGCGTTCCGAAAAAAAGCCAATGGCCGTACCTACGTATCGGTAAATCCGATGACCGAAGCAGCGGAATAGCCGGATCCGCGACATAACACCGGCGCCCCATCTCGGGACCCGGTGTCTGGCAGAATCCAGAAGAATCAGGAGAGATGGGCCGCCATCTCTCCTTTTTCTGTCTGGAGGACATTGAAATGGTTGCCGAAACGGAAGAGAGCGACGACATCAGCCTGGCCATAGACTGCCCGGTGCTGGTCACCGACCGTCTGGTGATGCGCCCGCCGCACATCGACGACATCGCCGAACTTGTGGCTCTTGCCAATGATCGGCGCGTGGCGGAGATGCTGTCGCGCATGCCGCACCCCTATGGCGAGGCGGAAGCACGCTCTTTCATCGCGATGTCGGCACAGAAGCCGGCGGCCGGCTGCGCCTACGCGCTGACACTGGCGGAGAGCGGCGCCTTCGTCGGCTGCGCCGGTCTCAACGGCACCCAGCGCGGCCTCGAGCTCGGCTATTGGATCGGCGAGCCATATTGGCGGCAGGGCTACGCGACAGAGGCCGCGCATGCGCTTGTCGATCTCGCCTTCCGGGCGACCGATATAAAGGTGCTCAACGCGTCGTGTCGGGTCATCAATCCCGCTTCGCGCCGCGTGATCCACAAGTGCGGCTTCCAGTATGCCGGCCAGGGCATGCTCAACTCGATCGTCGCCGGGCAGGTGCCGGTGGAGCGCTATCGGCTCGACCGCAAGACCTGGATCAGCCTTAGAACCTGGGCTCGCTCATGAAATGAGCCCCCACCTCGCGGGTGCCGCGAGGTGGATCCTGGGGCCGTTGCTGCGATGAGGTCACGCCAGTTCGAACCAGAGCGGCAGGTGATCCGATCCCATCGCATCCGTGTCGAGCCAGGTCCGCTGCACGCGGTTGGCAAGGACGGCATGGATGAAAGCAAAGTCAATCAGCCGGTTGGTTTCCGGCGCGCCGTCATAGACCCAGCTTACTGCGCCCTCCGGCAGGCCGCCGGCAAGACGCGAGACGTCGACCGGATGGTGGGCGAGATGGCGGTGGTCGTCACCATGTCCGTTGTCGCCGGTCATCAGGCTGTATTCGGGGGAGCTGCGCACCATGTTGAAATCGCCCATGATGACGAATTCCTCCGGACAAGGCAGTTCCGGATAGCCATATTCGGTGGCGCCCGTCACGGCTCCGCCGTCCAACTGGTAGGCGTAGACGCGCTCCTTCAGGTGCCGGATTTGCAACGCCCGCTCATTGCCGTCGACGTGATCGAGATGGACGCTGTAGATGCGCACGGGTCCGGTCGGGGTAACGACAAGCGCTTCGAGCGCGGCACGCTGCAGGTTCGACTGGTCAAAGCGGCGGGTGCGCGGCAGAAGCAGGTTGCGGGTAGCGACGATCGGCCAGCGCGACAACACCATGTTGCCGAACTGGATACGGCGATTGGCTGGTCGGCCGGCTGCGTCGCGTTCTCCGGGATGGACATCCATGCCCGGGCCGAACACATGGAAATAGTCGGGGAGCAGCTTTGCAAGCCCGGCGACCAGATCGACGCCGCCATTGCGGGGGAAATTGCGTGTCACCTCCTGCAGCGCGATGATGTCGGCGCCTTCCAGGCTAGCCGCTATCCGGTCGAGGTCGAACTTTTCGTCGCGGCCGGTGCCGTATTGGATGTTGTAGGTGACAAGCTTCATATTCCGCCTCTTCGTCGATAGGCACGGGACAGAGCGGGGTGTGGGGGCGCAAGAGCAACGCAGCCTTCCCGCCGGCGCGGCTTACACGCAAAACCGCCAATCCCTCACTCGCGCTTTCGCGCTCTATGCGCTAGAGCAGGGTCGAACAAGAGCCAAGGGCAGCAAAAGACCGTCAACCCCATGAAATTCCTTGACCAGGCCAAAGTCTATATTCGTTCCGGCGACGGGGGCGCCGGCAGCGTTTCGTTCCGCCGTGAAAAATTCATCGAGTTCGGCGGGCCGGACGGCGGCGATGGCGGGCGCGGCGGCGACGTCTGGGTGGAGGCGGTCGACGGGCTGAATACGCTGATCGATTATCGCTATCAGCAGCATTTCCGGGCAAAAACCGGCGTGCACGGCATGGGGCGAAACCGCACCGGCGCCAAGGGTGCTGATGTGGTGATGAAGGTTCCGGCGGGCACCCAGATCTATGAGGAAGACAATGAAACGCTGATCTGCGACCTGACAGAGGTCGGCCAACGTTTTCGGCTGGCTGCAGGCGGCAATGGCGGCTTCGGCAACCAGCGCTTCAAGACTTCGACGAATCAAGCGCCGCGGCGGGCGAATCCCGGTCTGCCGGGCCAGGAAATGACGATCTGGCTGAGGCTCAAGCTTATTGCCGATGCCGGTCTTGTCGGTCTGCCCAATGCAGGAAAATCGACCTTTCTGGCAGCGGTCAGCGCCGCCCGGCCGAAGATCGCCGATTACCCCTTCACGACGCTGCATCCCAATCTTGGCGTGGCGCGGATCGATGCGCGCGAGTTCGTCATCGCCGATATTCCGGGCCTGATAGAGGGCGCGCATGAGGGCGTCGGCATTGGCGACCGGTTCCTCGGCCATGTCGAGCGCACGCGGGTAATGTTGCATCTGGTCTCGGCGCAGGAGGAAAGCCCGGCCAAGGCGTACAAGACTGTGCGCAGCGAACTCGAGGCCTATGGCCATGGCCTCGCCGAGAAGCCGGAGGTGGTGGCGCTGAGCCAGGCCGATACGCTCGTTCCCGACGAGCGCAAGAAGAAGCTTGCCTCGCTGAAGCGGGCGGCAGGGGTCACGCCGTTCCTCTTGTCGGCGGTGAGCGGCGAAAACGTGGAGGCGGTGCTGCGGGCGCTGATGTCCGAGATCGAGGCGGCACGGGCCGAGAGCGCGCCGGTCGAGCCCGACGCGCGCTGGCAGAAATAGGTCGCTTCCATGTCGCTGCATTCGTTGAAGTCATACCGGCGCATCACGGTCAAGATCGGCTCGGCCCTGCTGGTCGACCGCGCGATGGGGTTGAAGCGCGACTGGCTTGCCTCGCTCGCCGACGACGTTGCGGAGCTTGCCGCCGGCGGTGCCGAGGTGCTGGTGGTGTCGTCCGGCGCCATCGCGCTCGGCCGTACGATTCTTGGGCTTGGCAGGCGTGCATTGAAGCTTGAGGAAAGCCAAGCCTGCGCGGCGGTTGGCCAGATCGCCCTTGCCGGGGCCTGGTCGGACGAACTTGCCCGCTGCGGGTTGAAGTCGGGGCAGGTGCTGGTGACGCTCGGCGACACAGAGGCGCGGCGCCGCTATCTCAATGTTCGGGCCACGATCTCGACGCTGCTCAAGCTGAAGGCGGTGCCGGTCATCAATGAGAACGACACCGTGGCGACGACCGAAATCCGCTATGGCGACAATGACCGGCTGGCGGCGCGCATCGCCACCATGATGGGCGCCGATCTGCTGGTTTTATTGTCCGATATAGACGGGCTCTACACCGCGCCGCCGGCACAGGACCGGTCGGCGAAATTCATCCCGGTGGTCGACCGCATCACGCCGGATATCGAGTCGATGGCTGGAGCGGCCGCATCCGAATTGTCGCGCGGCGGCATGAAGACCAAGCTCGACGCCGGCAAGATCGCGACGGCGGCCGGCACGGCGATGATCATCACCGCCGGAACGCGGCAGAACCCGTTGATGGCCATCGAACGGGGCGAACGCGCGACCTTCTTCAAGCCGAGCACCCATCCGGTGAAGGGCTACAAGACTTGGATCGCCGGCCAGCTCGAACCGGCCGGAGTGCTGGTCGTGGATTCGGGGGCGATAGGCGCTCTCATGTCCGGAAAGTCGCTGTTGCCGGCTGGCGTGAAGCGGGTCAGCGGCAGTTTTTCGCGTGGCGATACGGTGGCGATCGTCAATCAGAGCGGTCGCGAGATCGCGCGCGGCCTGGTTGCATATGATGCCGCAGATGCCGTAAGGATCGCCGGATTGAAAACCGGCGAGATTGCCGCGGTTCTCGGATATGAGGCGCGCTCGGCCATGATCCATCGGGACGATCTGGTGGTAAGCGCTGCAGGGGCTATCGCGCCGGCGCAGGCGGAAGGTGAGCGATGCTGATGACACAGAACAACTCCGATCGGGATACGGTATCGCTGATGGCCGAGATCGGCCGCAAGGCGCGCGCGGCGGCGCGACCGCTTGCCACTGCCGGCGCCGAGCGCAAGCATGCCGCCCTGATCGCAATGGCTGAGGCGATTCTGCGAGGCGAAGCCAGGATTCTCGAGGCCAACGCCATCGACATGAAGAACGGCGAGGTAGCGGGGCTCAGCGACTCCTTCCTGGATCGCCTGAAGCTCGATGCGAAGCGCATCCGGGCCATCGCCGAGGGCGTCCGGGCGATTGCCGAGCTCAAGGATCCGGTGGGCGAGGTCACCGCCGAATGGGACCGGCCCAACGGCCTGCATATAGAGCGGGTGCGGACCCCGCTCGGAGTCATTGGCGTTATCTATGAAAGCCGGCCCAACGTGACGGCCGATGCCGGCGCACTCTGCCTCAAGGCCGGCAATCCGGTCATCCTGCGCGGGGGTTCGGATTCGCTCAATTCCTCGTCCGCCATTCATGCCTGTCTGGTCGATGGGCTGTGGGCGGCCGACCTGCCGGCCGATGCGATACAACTGGTGCCGACGCCGGATCGCGCGGCGGTGGGCGAGATGCTGAAAGGGCTCTCGGGCAATCTCGACGTGATCATTCCGCGGGGCGGCCGCAGCCTGGTCGAGCGCGTGCAGAACGAAGCGCGCGTGCCGGTGTTCGCGCATCTCGAGGGCATCTGTCACCTTTATGTGGATGCTTCGGCCAAGCTCGACATGGCGGTGGATATCGCCGTCAATGCCAAGATGCGGCGTACCGGCATTTGCGGCGCGGCCGAAACCCTGCTGGTCGACCGTGCGGTGGCCTCAAGCCATCTGGTGCCTGTTCTCAGCGCGCTGAGGCAGGCCGGCTGTGAAATCCGTGCGGATGAGGAGACGCTCAGGATGTTTTCGGAGGCGCAGCCGGCGGTCGACGCCGACTGGGTGACCGAATATCTCGATGCCATCATCGCCGTGAGACTGGTCGACGGCGTCTCGGGCGCGATCGAGCACATCGAAGCCTTCTCTTCGCATCACACCGAGGCAATCGTCGCGGAAGATGCCGGTGCCGTCGAGAAATTCTTCAACCAGATCGATTCGGCGATCCTGCTGCACAATGCTTCAACGCAGTTCGCCGATGGCGGCGAGTTCGGCATGGGAGCGGAGATCGGCATCGCCACTGGCAAGATGCATGCGCGCGGTCCGGTCGGCGTCGAGCAGCTAACCTCGTTCAAATACCGCGTGCGCGGCTCGGGCCAGGTGCGGCCTTGAGGGTCGCCGCTCCAGCGTGAGAGCGTTGCGCCGAAGGGGTCACTGACATCGTGCATTCGGGAGTTGACCAACGCTATCTGCGCATGCCGCATGTCGAAAGAGGCATGCAGATCGGTCTGTTCGGCGGCTCCTTCAATCCGCCGCATGCGGGTCATGCCTTGGTCGCCGAGATCGCGCTGCGGCGACTGGCGCTCGACCAGCTCTGGTGGATGGTCACGCTGGGAAACCCGCTGAAGAGTACCCACGAGCTTGCGCCCCTTGCCGAGCGCATCGACCGGTCGCAGGCGCTTGCCGCCGACCCGAGGATCAAGGTGACCGCGCTCGAGGCCGCCCACCGCATCCGCTTCACCGCCGACGCGCTGGAACTGATCAAGTCGCGCAATCCCGGCGTCGATTTCGTATGGGTCATGGGGGCCGACAATCTGCGCGGCTTCCATCGCTGGCAGCGCTGGCGCGAGATTGTCATGACCTTTCCGATCGCGGTGATCGACCGGCCGGGAGCGACGCTGGCCTATTTGTCGTCGGTGGTGACCAAGACGTTCGAGCATGCGCGCATCGACGAAGCGGATGCGCCGAGGCTCGCACGAATGAAGGCGCCGGCCTGGACTTTCATCCACGGGCCGCGCTCGTCGCTGTCGTCGACCGCAATTCGCAACAACTTGCGCAACGACACGCAATGATGGTCCACGGCGGCGGCGCGTCTTGAAACTGTTGTGCGACTCTGCCTATCTATAGGGTGTTCCTGCACTTACGCAGGGCATGGTTGTTCTTGTTTCGAAAGGAAAGACGCTGAGAACAGCACTTTGGAAGAAGGCCGCTATCGTGCCTTCGCCGGCCGGGATGGACGGAAACGACTCCGTGTCTCGCGCCATCAAGACAGTCCTTGCCAGTCTGGAAGACTCCAAGGCCGAAAACATCGTCTCCATCGACCTCAACGGAAAATCGAGCCTCGCCGATCACATGGTGATCGCGTCGGGCCGCTCGCACCGCCATGTTGCGGCCGTGGCCGATCAGCTTCTGAAGGCGCTCAAGGATGCCGGCCTCGGCAATGCGCGCGTCGAAGGGTTGGCGGCAGCCGATTGGGTGTTGATCGATTCCGGCGACGTGATCGTCCATATCTTCCGTCCGGAAGTCCGCGACTTCTACAATCTCGAAAAGATGTGGCAGGCGCCGGACCTCGAGGTCGAAACGGTACACTAGGGCGCTGTGCGTCCAAAGGGACGCACAAACGACGCTCTAGCATATCGAAGCTGCGCATCCTGGCGATGAACTAGGGCGTTTGCGCAAGTCGGGGCTGGATGAAGATCACCATATATGCGGTGGGCCGGATGAAGTCCGGCCCCGAGAAGGAGTTGGCCGAGCGTTATTGCGAGCGCTTCGCCAAGAGCGGTCCGGCAATTGGCCTAGAATTCGCCGGCGTAGTCGAGGCGGCGGAAAGCCGCGCGCGGGACGCCGACGAGCGCCGCCGCGAAGAAGGCAAACGGCTGCAAGGTCAGCTTGCACCGGGAACTGCACTGATCCTGCTGGACGGGCGCGGCAGGAACATCTCTTCGGAAGATTTGGCCGCACGCATCGGCGTGTTGCGCGATGGCGGTCAGCGCAGCCTCGTGTTGGCGATCGGCGGCGCCGACGGTCATGATGCCGATTTGCGAAGCGCGGCGGACCTGGTCATCTCCTTCGGGGCGGCGACATGGCCGCACCAGCTCGTCCGTATCATGCTCGCGGAGCAGCTTTACCGCGCCGCCACGATCCTTTCAGGGCATCCATACCATCGCGCCTGATTGTTAGCAGAGCTCCCTTCAGGGCGGCCTTCGCATCATGGTTGATGGTTCGTTAACGAACAAACCGCTAAGGTCGGCCTGAAACATGCGGCCTCACTAATGCTTGGAACCGAGATCAGGAAAGCGCGCCTTCTGCCGGCATGCCGTTGCATGCTGGCTGCGGCGCTGCTTACGTTTTCGGTGCGATTTGCCGGTGCGCAGGATGCCGCCGCCATCGCCGCCAGCCAGGCGGCGCGGCAGGCCGAATATGAAAGCGTCTCCCGCGAAATCACCCTTTCGGAAGAACGGTTGGCGAGCCTCGCGGCCGAGGTGGCGACCATCAAGAAGGATCATGCGACGGTCACCGCCGAGCTGATCCAGGCGGCCAAGACGGAAAAGAAGCTCAGCCAGGAGATCGAGGGCATTACCGGCCGCCTGGAGGGCCTTCGCGATCAGGAGGAAGGCATCCGCCGGTCGCTTGCGGCCCGGCGCGGAGTGCTTGCGGAGGTGCTCGGCGCCCTGCAGCGCATGGGGCTCAATCCGCCGCCGGCAATCCTGGTGAAGCCGGAGGACGCGCTATCGTCGGTGCGCAGCGCTATCCTGCTGGGCGCGGTCGTGCCGGAACTGCGTTCTGAAACGGAGATTCTGCTGGCCGACATGAAGGAAATGGCGCGCGTGACCGGATCGATCGAGGCCGAGCGCCAGCGGCTGGTGAAGTCGGTCGGCGAGCAGTTGGCCGAGAAGGAAAGACTGAATCTGCTGCTGGCCGAAAAGCAGCGGCTGCAGGGCCAGACCGAGGCAGCGATGAGCGAAGAGCGCGCAAAAGCGGAGGATCTGGCGGCGCGCGCGAGCAACCTGAAGGAACTGATTGCGACGCTCGAAAAACAGGCGGAAAAAACCCGCAAGGCGGAAGCGGCGGCAAAGCTGGCCGAGGAGCGGCGCCTAGCGCGCGAAGCAGAGCGCTCGGCGCCGCCCGAAGGCAACCAATTGATAGCGACCGCGCCATTTTCAGCCCTGCGCGGCCAGATCGCCCTGCCGGTCACCGGCCGCATCGAACGCCGCTACGGCGCCAAGGACGATAACGGCGGCGTGATGCTCGGCGACATGGTTGCGACACAATCGGGCGCCATCGTCACCGCGCCGGCGAATGGCAGCGTTCTCTATGCAGGGCCTTTCCGTTCGTATGGACAACTCTTGATCCTGAACGCCGGCGGCGGTTATCATATCGTTCTGGCGGGCATGAGCAAAATAAGCGTCTCGCCGGGGCAGTCCGTTCTCGCAGGTGAACCGGTAGGAGCGATGGGAGAGGCCAGGGTGGCCAGCGTTGCGCCTTCGGCGAATGGAAAAACCGGGGCGGACCTCTATGTAGAGTTTCGCAAGGATGGAAAACCCGTCGATCCAGCCCCATGGTGGGCGGAGCGTCGTTCTGGAAGGACAGGTAATGGTACGTAAATTGTCGCTTCTGCTTGCCGGCGCTCTGATGGGCGCATCCGCCATGACGATCGTCTATGGCGCCCCCGGCTCGACGGCCAATGCGGCGGGCTCGGAAACCTACCGGCAACTGGCGATTTTCGGCGACATATTCGAGCGCGTGCGCGGACAATATGTGACGCCGCCCGACGAGAAGTCGCTGGTCGAGAACGCCATCAACGGCATGCTGACCTCGCTCGATCCGCACTCATCCTACATGAACGCTGAAGCCGCCAAGGATATGCGGGTTCAGACCAAGGGCGAATTCGGCGGCCTCGGCATCGAGGTCACCATGGAGAACGAACTGGTCAAGGTCATTACCCCGATCGACGATACGCCCGCCGCCAAGGCCGGCGTGCTGGCCGGCGACTACATCTCCAAGATCGATGGCGAGGAAGTGCGCGGCCTGACACTGAACGACGCCGTCGACAAGATGCGCGGCCTGGTCAACACCTCGATAAAGCTGACCATCCTGCGCGAAGGCGCCGACAAGCCGATCGAGCTGACGATCGTGCGCGACATCATCAAAGTCAAGGCGGTCAAGTTCCGCGTCGAGAACGACATCGGCTACATGAAAATCACGTCGTTCACCGAAAAGACCTTCGACGACCTGCAAAGCGCCATCGAGAAGATCAAGAAGGACATACCGAACGACAAGCTGAAGGGCTATGTGCTCGACCTGCGGCTCAATCCCGGCGGTCTGCTCGACCAGGCGGTGAGCGTGTCGGATGCCTTCCTCGACCGCGGCGAGATCGTCTCGACGCGCGGCCGCGATCCGAAGGACATCACCCGGTTCGATTCGCGTGCGGGCGATCTGGTCGGTGGCAAGCCGCTGGTCGTCCTGGTCAATGGCGGCTCGGCGAGCGCCTCGGAAATCGTTGCTGGCGCGCTGCAGGACCATCGCCGCGCCACCGTGGTCGGTACCCAGTCCTTCGGCAAGGGCTCCGTCCAGACGATCATCCCGCTCGCTGAAAACGGCGCATTGCGGCTGACGACGGCGCTCTATTACACGCCGTCGGGCAAGTCGATCCAGGGCAAGGGCATCACGCCGGACATCAAGGTCGACCAGCCGCTGCCGGACGAACTGAAGGGCCGTGACGTGACGCGGGGCGAGTCCGACCTCAAGGGGCATATCAAGGGCGTCGAGGAGAGCGACGAAGGCTCCGGCTCGGTCGCCTATGTGCCGCCGGAAGCCAAGGACGACATTCAGCTCAACTATGCGTTCGATCTGCTGCGCGGGCTGAAGACCGATCCAGCATTTCCGCCCAATCCCGAAAAGGCGGTGATGAACCAGCAATAGTGTCTCGGTGTCGGCCGCTCGGCTGTCACCGTAGAACGACGAAAGGAGCGGTTCGCCGGTTGAACGGAGCCGCTCCACCGCAGCATGCCATGGCGCGAAGGGGTGGGGTTTGTCGCCAGCGGAAAAGGACATAGATCGGCCGCTGGGGCTGACCACTGGCGGCCCGCGCTCTGCCCGACGCCGCGTTTCATTGACGCCTGCAACCATCGCAACAGCGCTGGCGGCGGTGGCCATCATTGCCGCTTCGAGCGCCATCGCCTTTCGCGAAAAGCCCTTTCGGCGCCCGCCAGTCGTTGCGGTTGTCACGCCCGAGATGAATGTTCCTCTCGAGCTGGAAGCGACCGCCAAGCCTGCCGGCACATCGGCGGCCAAGCTGGATGCTACCGCGGATAGCCCGTCGATCATCCATGTCCAGCCGCCCGATCCCTCGAGGGCCGGTGTAGTCGTCATTCGCGATCCTTCCGCCATCGGCCAGGACCTGCGCGTCGCGCATCTGGCCGACAAGGCGCTGATCGAACAGAGCGAGACGGGGCCGCTGCCGATCCGCGCAGCTGACGGCAGGCGGCCCGTCGATGTCTATGCGAGACCCTGGTCGGGTGCGCGCGGCGCGCGCGTGGCCATTGTCATCGGCGGCCTTGGCCTGTCGCAGACCGGCACGCAGGAGGCGATCGCCAAACTGCCACCTGAGGTCACGCTGGCCTTTGCACCGCAAGGCAACAGCATCGGCCGCTGGATGCAGGAAAGCCGCCGCAGCGGGCATGAGATCATCATGCAGCTGCCGCTCGAGCCGTTTGACTATCCCAACGTCAATCCGGGGCGGAACACGCTGACGGTCGCCGCGAGCGAAGCAGAAAATCTGAAGAATCTGCGCTGGACACTGTCGCGCACGACCAATTACACCGGCGTGATGAACTATATGGGCGCGCGTTTTGCTGCCGATCCGGCCGCATTGCAGCCGGTCATGGCCGAACTCGGCGAGCGCGGGCTGCTCTATCTTGACGACGGCTCCTCGGCACGTAGCACAGCGCCCGAGCTTGCGCTGAAGAATGGTGTTCCGTTCGCGATAGGCGATGCGGCCATCGATCAGGTGCGGGACCGTGGCGCGATCCTGAAGAAACTGGACGAACTCGAAGGCATCGCGCGCGCCAAGGGGGTCGCCATCGGAACAGGCTCGGCATTCGATGTGACTGTCGACGCGGTTTCCTCCTGGGTCAACGAGGCGAAGCGGCGCGGCATCGAAATCGTTCCGGTCTCGGCGGTGGTCACAGATCCGGAACGAAGCTGAGGGACATCATGACCAAAAAGATCGACCCGGAAACGCTGCCCTATCGGCGCTGCGTCGGCATCATGGTTCTGAACAGCGCCGGACTGGTGTGGGCTGGCCGGCGCATCGCCCCGGCCGACAGCGAGATGGCGGGAGCTGACCGGCTCTGGCAAATGCCGCAAGGCGGCATCGACAAGGGCGAGGAGCCGTTGCCGGCGGCGCGGCGCGAGCTTTACGAAGAGACCGGCATGCAAAGCGTGACGCTGCTTGCCGAGACGCCCGGCTGGATCAACTACGATCTTCCGGCCGACAAGGTCGGCGTGGCCTTGAAAGGCAAATATCGTGGCCAGATGCAGAAATGGTTTGCCTTTCGCTTCGAGGGCCAGGAGAGCGAAATAACGATCAACCCGCCACCCTGCGGTCACCAGGCGGAATTCGATCAATGGGCGTGGAAGCCGATGGCGGAATTGCCGGAGCTGATCGTGCCTTTCAAGCGCAAGGTCTATGAAGAAGTCGTCGCGGCCTTCCGCCATCTGGCGGCGTGAAGGCGCACAACTGAAAAATAAGACAATTTTGCCGGTCTGAGCCAATACACTGTACCTGAGTGCATCAGTGGCGGGAGTTGCCGCGCCTCATTTCAAGCATTACTGAAAGCCAATCCTGCAGCGCCGCGTCGAACGCGCGCCACAGATGCTGTAGGTTCGAAGCCGCGCATAACGCGTTCCAGGAATCGTTTCCGATCCTTGGGCTGGTGCGCCAGGGGCAATGACGGAATGGATCGAATGGTCGAACGACCGGGGCAGGCGGCCCATTCGCCGCTAAATCAGGACGTGCAGTCAGCGCGCGGGCAGCCGGGGCTTGCCGAGGCTGGCGCCGTGCTGACGATCGATCTCGAGGCGGTGCGCGACAACTACCGGCTGCTGAAGGCTCGCCTCGGTAAGGCGCGTTGCGCCGGCGTCGTCAAGGCCGATGCCTACGGGCTCGGCGCGGCGGAAGTCGCGACCGCGCTTGCCGCGGACGGATGCGACACGTTTTTTGTTGCTCATGTCGGCGAAGGACTGGCCTTGCGCGATGTGCTGGGAAGCGGGCCGGATATCTACGTCCTGAACGGAACGCCGCCGGGCGCGGAGGGCGCGTGTGTGGCGGCCGGATTGATCACCGTCGTCAACAGCCTGGAACAGCTCGCTGCTTGGCGCGCGGCAGCGAACGCAATCGGCCGGAAACTGCCCGCCGCCCTCCAGGTCGACAGCGGCATGTCGCGGCTCGGCATGGCGCCCGAGGAGGTCGAGCAGCTTGCAACCGATGCCAGCCTGCTCGAAGGCGTCGAGGTGAAGCTGGTGATGAGCCATCTCGCCTGTGCCGACGAGCCGGCGCATCCGGCCAATGCGGCACAGAAGAAGGCTTTCGACCTGCTGCGCGCGCTGCTGCCCGCCGCACCTGCATCGCTGGCGAATTCTTCCGGCATATTCCTGGGCGAAGACTACCACTACGATCTCGTCCGGCCGGGAGCCGCGCTTTACGGCATCAATCCGACCCCCGGTCAGCCCAATCCGATGCGCGCCGTCGCCCATCTCGCCGCGAAGGTCATCCAGACGCGAACCCTCACCGGCGGAGCCGGCGTCGGCTACGGCCACACGTTTCGAACGGAAGGCCCATTGCGCGCGGCGACGATTTCGCTGGGCTATGCCGACGGCTGGCACCGGCGCGCAGCCGCCGGCGCCTATTTCGACGGGGTGAGGCTGCCGTTCATCGGCCGGGTTTCGATGGACAGCATCATCATCGACATCTCCGCGCTGCCGGAAGGCGCGCTGGCGGCCGGCGATCTGGTCGAGATCATCGGCCCGCACCAGACGCTCGACGTCGTTGCGGGTCATGCCGGCACGATCGGCTATGAGGTGCTCACCGATCTCGGGCACCGCTTTCATCGCATTTACAAGCACGTCTAAGCAGCTTCCGGCCGGAACCTGCGACAATTCAAGGGGCATCGAGAATGAAAGTTCTGGTTTTGGGAAGCGGCGTGATAGGCGTCACCGCCGCCCATTATCTCGCGGAAGCGGGACATGAGGTCGAGGTGGTCGACCGGCAGAGCGGGCCGGCGCAGGAAACCAGCTTTGCCAATGCCGGCGAAGTGTCGCCCGGCTATTCCTCGCCTTGGGCCGGCCCCGGCATTCCGGTGAAGGCGATCAAGTGGCTCTTGATGCGCTACGGTCCGCTGGTGGTGCGGCCGCATCTCGATCCGGCAATGTGGTCGTGGATGTTCAAGATGCTGCGCAACTGCACTGCCGGCCGCTACGCCATCAACAAGGCGCGCATGGTGCCGATCGCCGAATACAGCCGCGACTGCCTGATGGCGCTGCGCCAGTTCACCGGTATCAGCTATGATGAGCGAAGCCAGGGCACGCTGCAGTTGTTCCGGCTGCAGAAGCAGCTTGACGGCATCGGCGGCGACGTCGAGGTGCTGAAGAAGTTCGGCGTCCCCTTCGAGGTGCTGGACCAGTCGGGCTGTATCGCCGCCGAACCCGCTTTGGCGGCGGTGCGCGAGAAATTCGTCGGCGGCCTGCGGCTGCCGAACGACGAGACCGGCGACTGCCAGATGTTCACCGAAAAGCTGGCGTCTTTTTGCGCGTCGCGCGGCGTGACCTTTCGCTACGGCACGCGGATCGATAAAATCGTCGCCGAAGGCGGCAAGATCACAGGCGTCGCCACCAGCGCCGGCCTGCTTACGGCCGATGCCTATGTGGTGGCGCTCGGCAGTTTTTCGCCGATCATGCTCAAACCTCTCGGGCTCTCGGCGCCCGTCTATCCGGTCAAGGGCTATTCGATCACCGTGCCGATCACCAATGCCGACGCCGCGCCGGTTTCCACGGTCATGGACGAGAGCTACAAGATCGCCATCACTCGGCTTGGCGACCGAATCCGCGCCGGCGGCACCGCCGAGATCTCCGGCTATGATCTCAAGCTGCACCAGGCGCGCCGCGCCACGCTGGAACATTCGGTTTCCGACCTGTTTCCCAATGGCGGGAACGTCAAGGAAGCGACTTTCTGGAGCGGTTTGCGGCCGATGACGCCGGATGGCCCGCCGATCGTCGGCAAGACGCGCTATGGCAATCTCTTCCTCAACACCGGCCACGGCACGCTTGGCTGGACCATGGCTTGCGGCTCGGGCCGCGTGCTTGCCGACATCATCTCCGGCCGCAAGCCGGAGATCGACGCCAGCGAGCTCGGCATCGACCGCTACGCCTGAATAGGCCGCCTGAGCTGGCGCTGGCGGCTCTCGAAGCCGGCGCCGCCCGGCATCAGACGAATAGCGACCGTTCCCGGTCGATTTCGCGGGTGATGAATTCGGCGACGGCCTGGATGCGGCGCAGCGGCCGCATGGATTCGTGATAGACCAGCCAGTAGGCGCGGCGGATCGGCGGCGCGGCCGGCACTGGTAGGAGTTCGGGGATCGCCCGTGCGATGAAGGTGTGCAGCATGCCGATGCCGGCACCGGCGCGCACGGCCTCCGTCTGGCCGAGGCTCGAGGAAATGGAGAAGCCAGCGTTCCAGTCGGGACTGAATTCGGCGGCATAGTCGAGCGAGGGGCTGGCGACGAGATCGGGGACATAGCCGATCAGGCGATGGGCGGTGAGTTCGGCGGCTGTTTGCGGCAGGCCGTTTTCTGCCGCATAGGCCCGCGAGGCGAACAGGCCGAGCGTATAGTCGACAAGCTTGCTGGCAATGAGCCGCCCTTCGGTCGGGCGTTCGACAGTGATGGCAATGTCGGCCTCGCGCCGCGACAGCGAAAACGAGCGCGGCACAGGAACAAGCTGGATCTTCAGATCGCGGTGAATGCCGGTCAGCCGGCCAAGCCGCGGCGCCAGGAATGCGACGCCGATGCCATCGGGCGCGCCGATGCGCACCGTTCCGGCTATGTCGTGTCCGTCGCCGGCGATTTCGGCGCGCGCGGTGATCATATCGGCTTCCATGCGCTCGGCCACATTGAGAAAGCGCTCGCCGGCGGCCGTCAGTTCGCTGCCGGTGGTCAGCCGCCGAAACAACTTTGTTTTCAGCGTCTCCTCAAGGGCGGCGACCCGTCGCGACACCGTGGCGTGGTTCAGCTCAAGGCGGCGCGAGGCGCCCAGGATCTGTCCGGCGCGGGCAACCGCCAGGAATATGCGCACGTCGTCCCAGTTCATCTCACGACTTCCATGAGCCAGCGTTTCTGGTCTTCGCTATCATTTGCGGGAAATGAAGCGCAACCGAGCCGGTGCATTATTTCGTGCACAACGGGTGCTTTTCCTGTCGCGTTGCAAACGATCCGCCAAAGCGGGACAATGCGGCAACCGAACACTCCAGGGAGAAACATCATGGTCGATTATGGGCACTTCGTCGGCGGCAAGCGCGTCGCCGGAACCAGCGGGCGCAAGCAGAACGTCATGCAGCCGATGGATGGCACCGTGCGCGGCACGGTGGCGCTTGCCTCGGCCGCAGAGCTGCGGGCGGCGGTGGAGAACGCCAAGGCTGCGCAGCCGGAATGGGCGGCGACCAATCCGCAGCGCCGTATGCGCGTGCTGATGAAGTTCATCGAGCTGGTGCACCGCGACTATGATGAGCTCGCCGACATATTGGCGCGCGAGCACGGCAAGACCATTGCTGACGCCAGGGGCGACATCCAGCGCGGGCTGGAAGTGGTGGAAGTTTCGCTCGGCGCTCCGCACATGATGAAGGGCGAGTTCACAGACAGCGCTGGTACCGGCATCGATACTTATTCGATGCGCCAGCCGCTCGGCGTGGTCGCGGGAATCACCCCGTTCAACTTCCCCGCCATGATTCCGCTCTGGAAGATCGGCCCGGCGCTGGCTGCCGGCAATGCCTTCATTCTGAAGCCTTCGGAGCGCGATCCGGGCGTGCCGCTGCGGCTTGCCGAACTGTTCATCGAGGCCGGCCTTCCGGCTGGTGTCCTCAACGTCGTCAACGGCGACAAGGAGGTTGTCGACGCCATTCTCGACGATCCGGACATCAAGGCGGTGGGCTTCGTCGGCTCGACCCCGATCGCCGAATACATCTATTCGCGCGGCTGTGCGTCCGGCAAGCGCGTGCAGTGCTTCGGCGGCGCCAAGAACCATATGATCATCATGCCTGACGCCGACATGGACCAGACGGTCGATGCCTTGATCGGCGCCGGTTATGGCTCGGCCGGCGAGCGCTGCATGGCGATCTCGGTTGCGGTGCCGGTCGGCAATGAGACGGCCGATCGGTTGATGGAAAGGCTGGTGCCCCGCGTCGAGAGCCTCAAGGTCGGCCCGTCGACCGACGCTTCGGCGGATTTCGGCCCGCTGGTGACCAAGGAAGCGCTTGAACGCGTCAAGGGCTATGTCGATCTCGGCGTCAAGGAAGGGGCCAAGCTGGTGGTGGACGGCCGCGGCTTCAAGATGCAGGGCTATGAGGACGGCTTCTATATGGGCGGCTGCCTGTTCGACAATGTCACGGCGGATATGCGCATCTACAAGGAAGAGATCTTCGGGCCGGTGCTCTCGGTGGTGCGCGCCAAGAACTATGAGGAGGCGCTGAAACTGCCTAATGAGCACGAATATGGCAACGGCGTCGCCATCTTCACGCGTGACGGCGATGCCGCCCGCGACTTCGCCTCGCGCGTGCAGGTCGGCATGGTCGGCATCAACGTGCCGATCCCGGTGCCGATTGCCTATTACACCTTCGGCGGCTGGAAGGGCTCCGGCTTCGGCGACCTCAACCAGCACGGCGCCGATGCCTTCCGCTTCTACACCAAGACCAAGACGGTCACCTCGCGCTGGCCGTCCGGCGTCAAGGATGGGGCCGAGTTCGTCATTCCGACGATGAACTGATCGGCTGGTTTTATCGAAATGAAAAGGCCGCAGGCGCCCGCCTGCGGCCTTTTCATTCGCTGCCGAACGCTTCCCCGTTATTTCCTGTTCTGGCGGTTCTGGATGAGGTCGTCGACGACGGAGGGGTCGGCAAGCGTTGAGGTGTCGCCGAGCGCGCCGAAATCGTCCTCGGCGATCTTCCTGAGGATGCGGCGCATG
>NZ_JBLLVA010000044.1:0-25808 GCF_047739745.1 Borborobacter xinjiangensis
CTCGGCGACCATAACCGCCGGAACTCTAACTTATCCGGTGGACCTCCCTAATGGGGCAGGCCAAACCCAACAACATTTGACAAGAGACACAATAATGCCCGAAGCAGGCAAACACAAGGATCGCGGCCAGTCTGGCGCGCACTCCAACATCAACGACAACAATCCTAATTCGACACAACCCGAAGCCGGTCGATATGGCTCGCTGCCGGCAACCATAGCCCCCGGCCAATTCCTTCGTGACATTTATGGTTTCGACAACGCCCCGAACGTGTGGGTCTGTTCCTTTCCGCCCGGACCCGAACAGTGGTTTGGCGGGCGGTACAGCCGGGTGCCGGGTTTGGCGGGCAGCAACAACAATAACTATTTCGCCATCGGGCTTTTGGGGCCGGGCGAGGACCGGCGGTCTTCGGCGGGTGTTATCTCTCACCATGTTGTGTTTGCCGACGATATCGGGACCAAGGTTGGCCGGGACAAATGGGACGCGGTGATCGCGATGGGCTTCCCGGAGCCGCGCTTCAAGATCGAGACTTCGCCCGGCAACGAAACTTGGGTGTGGGTGATCGACAAGCCGGTTCTGGCCGATGACGCCGAGCGTGTCCGGTCGCTTCGGGTTTTGCGGGAGGCTTTGGGGCGGCTGGGGCTTTCGGACCCGTTGCCTGACGACGCGCGCTATATCCGTATGCCCTGCGGTATCAACTCAAAGCAAAAATACCTTGAAGCATACGGGATGCCGGTCCCGGTCCGGTTGGTCGAGTGGAACTTGGGCACTGTGCTCGACCTTGAGCTGGGCTGCGGTGTTCTCTTGGGGTCGGACTGGAAAGACAAGTCGGACGAAGACTTGGGTCTTCGGGCCGGGGCAGGGGGAGGGTCTTCGATTGCGGGGGCGCTGACCCGGACTGCCGACATGAACGACCCGGAACCGATTATTTTGCTCGGTCAAGCCGTGGGCTTGAACCCGGTCCAGATGCGGGCCGGCGTGGTCGAAGCGATTTGTCCGAATGCGGACGCCCATACAACGAGGGCCGACACCGGCTTTGCGTTCCTTGGTGGGGGCCTGATGGAGTGCTCCCACGCTCATTGCCAGCACCTTCGCACGCCGGACTTCAAGCGCATGATGTGCGAGAGCTTTGACGAACAACAGAACGCCCGCGAAGCGATGGGCTTGAAGTTGCTGGACGGTGGCCGGACCGGGGTTGAGTTTCTGGCACGGGCCAGTTTTGATTATGAAGACCGCAAGGCCGGCCGGACCCCGGCGGACCTGCTGGATGAGGCCGGACGTGTTGCCGCCGGGCAGGCTTCGGCCGCTGCAAACAGCAATGTTAAGCCGCGCACTCCTCCTGCGGCACAGGTCGCGCTAGACCGCCTGTTGGCAGCGGGTGCCGAGTTCTTTCATAGCCCGGACGATAAGGCGTGGATCAGGTTGGACGGGCGCGTCCATTACATCGACGAAAGGAAGGGGTGTCGGGCCGTGGAGGCGTGGTCGGCGCGGAGTGGCCTCACGCTTATCGGCAGCGCCCGGAGCGATTTGAAAGACCTCATGGTAGCACGCGCTTACACCGGGCCGAAGGTCACGGTCCATTTCCGGCAGGCCGATGGTTCTGACCCGACAAAGCCAGAGGCGGTCTTGAACCTCATGGACGGCAACGGGACTGCTGTTCATGTGAACGCGTCGGGCTGGCGGGTGGACCTGCTTTCCTCGATGCCTGTCACAATGGCCGACCGCGCCAAGGCCCAGCCGTTGCCGGTTCCGATCCGCGCCAACGATGGCGTTTCATATCTCGACCGGTTGAGCCGGCACATTCCGCTTGAACCGGTCCACGCGCAAAATGATCCGAACGATGTCGGTACGCAGCAGCGTGCGGCTTTGTTGGCCTTTACGTGTTCACAAATTTCGAGGTCCGGTCCCGTCCCGCACCTGCAACTGACAGGACCGAACGGTTCAGGAAAAACCACGACGGGACGCCGTCTAAAAGGCCATACGGACCCCGATAGCGTCGATGTGGTGACTTCGCTCCCCTCGGATGAGTCGGCACTCTATGCGATCGCGGAACAACAGTCCGCATTGATCGTGGACAATGTAAGCTCGGTTCGCAACGATCTTTCCGACGTGCTTGCAGCCCTCTCCACAGGTGCCGGGCATCAAAGGCGCGAACTCTATACAGACGGAGGGCGGGCGGTATTCCGGGCCAAGACCAGCTTGATCCTGACCACGATCCGGGACGACTTGATGCAACGCCCGGACCTTGCGCAGCGGACCTTGCCCCTTCATACGCCGGTGCTGGACCCAACATGCCGTAAGCCGGAAAAAGAACTGAACCGCGACTGGGAGGCGGACCAGCCTTACTTGCTCGCCGGTCTGCTGGACGCCGTCGCCGGCGGCTTCGCTCGCTTTGACGCTGTCCAGCTTGCAGTGGACACCGGGCTGCTTCCCGCGTTGCCGCGCCTTGCCGACGCGGCCTTGCTGGCGGAGGCCGCCGCGCAGGGTCTGGGATGGCCGCCGGGGCTTTGCCTCAACGCCATACACACCTTGCAACGTGGTGAGGCGAACCGGCAGCTTGAAGATAGCCCCTATGCCTATCGGGTCCGCTCATTGCTGGACCGGGAAGGCGGCGCTTGGTCCGGGACCGTGGCACAACTCATGGAACTCCTTCGCTTCAATTTCCCGGACGGTCCGGGTTGGGGGTCCGGCAACAACAGCCCGCAGGCATTCACGAGCATGGTTGACCGCATGGCCGCGCCGTTGCGCGAAGCATGGGGTATCACGACAACCCGGACCCGCAGCCACGGGACGCGGCGGATTAAATTGGAGCGGGTGCCGTGATGGTGCCGAGGGGGGTGCCGTGGGTCAAAGGCCGCAAATCCTTGATTTGCAAGGCTTGGGTGCCGTGGGTGTCGTGGGGGCCGGGGTCATGAGTTATCCCGGCAACGGGGCCATCGAACACGCCGGAATTAATTCCGTGCCATTTACTGCCTCTCTATTTTTTCAAAGGTTAAAGAGAAGGCGCACCCACGACACCCACGGCACCCAAGCCTTGTGGCGCAAGGCTTTGCGGCCTTTGACCCACGGCACCCCCCACGTCACCCCACGGCACCCGGAATTAAATTTTGTTTTCCATTTCCCGGCTTCCGGCCAGAAATCCTGCCAATTGTGACAGGCAGCAACAACACAAGGAGTTTGATCCGACGAAAAAGATTACAAGCTTGCCGCCGCCTTGAACGGCAAGCCTCACCGAGTTTCCGGCTGCGATAAGGTGCCGGTCCAATGCTCAAGGCATGGAGGCCGATATGGCGCTCAACACCAAGCCCCGTGTCGTCAACGACATTACCGAAATCCTCCCGAACATGCGGGTGCGCCTGATGCAGATGCCAGAACCCACCGTCGTGGACGGTCGGAAGGCAGAACAGTTCTTGCTTTATATTGCGTGGGAACCGTCTGGCGATATCGCGTGTGCCGTCTGCGGCGACAAGTACGTATGGGCAGATCGCTTTCCGGCGCGCGTCATCCGCCATGACGGACGGTTTCGTCCCATCTGCGACGGCTGTTCCGCCGATGCGAAGGAAGACGACGGCACCGGGCCGCTGCTTCCTCTCGCACCCTGACGGGTAGAGGCTTATGGCTTGGGGCGCGGCAACCACCGCGCCCTTGCTGTATTCAGCCGGCCAGCCGCCCGCCGTCTGACAGCAGCCGCACCGTGTCGAACCAGCGCCGCATGTGGGCGGCGTTGCCCGGCTCCGTGAGATAGGCATAGAGCGCCCGCATGACGGTCTTCTTTTCGGCGTCGCTGCGGCAGTTCCAGAACAGTTGATTGAGCAGCACATGATGCTCCGCGCATACAGCAGCCATCCTGCCGGGGTCCGGCTCGCCTGTACCGGCTTTCGGCACGCGGGGCAGCTTTGCGGCAGGCTTGGGTTGCTTCATCTTGGGCGGGTCCAAATTCTGCCGTTTTGAAAACCCCTCCGGCTCGCCCACGGACCACAACACAGCAGTCGCCGTTTGCTGTTCGAGCGCGGCCAAGTCGTCCTCGGACGGCGGACCGGCATCGCGGACCCGGACCGGCAACTCTTGGTGAAGGACGCGGGACCAAGCTTCGTCCTGTCTACGGTCGATCTGATGCCTGCGGTATTTCCAACGCAACCAGTCCAGCACGGCAGGGGGTAGCGGTTCCCGGCGGCGTGCAAAGCCGCTTTCCTCCTGAAACGCACACTCATGCACGCCAAGGTCGATTGTGTTGCCGGGCATCCACGGATTTTTCCTCCAGTTGTCCCGCAACCTGTTTGCGGCCCGTCGCGCCTCATGGGCTGCAAACTCTGCCGGCGTGATCTTGCCCCGCCTCATGTCGTCCAACTGCCGGTCCCTGAAAGCCCGCGCCGCGTGCGGACCGCAATGCTTGATGCAGCGCGTGGACCCGGACACGGGCTTTTGCTGGCATGTCCCGCCGGTCCGGGTCCGGGCACCGCACACGACTTCGAGCGGACCGCCGCGCCGATGGAGCGCGTTAGCCGCCCGGAAATTGACTTCCTGTTCCTCGCTGTAAAACCCGCTGCCAGTTGGCTTCATGGGTCCGCCATCCATGTCAATCTGACATGGGAATTTATCGCTATATTCCGCAGAGTACAATCATTTAACAGAATGCCAAGACTGTGCCTGTAACAGCGCGCCCGTCTTGTTCGGCGGATGCAAGATGCCGAAAAACAGTCACCGTGTTGGAACAGAGACGGTTACAGGCCGCAATAAGGATTATCTGAGTTCTGCAGTTATACTTACTCCATTAGCCCAGAGATCAAGCTACTGCCAATATCCGCAGATTTAATCATGTTTCGTCTCATTTGAGAGATGACCGACCGCAAGTCATCAAGTTCCTGTCTGGTAATCGCATCACTGCCTTGCCGAACGAGCTCATCGTGCTTCCGCTTATCGACAGCGTTGGACCGATCCTCGGCCATGCTCTCAAAAAACTCGAACCAGAAACCGGGGTGTTTTGCGATCGCAGAGAAAGCCAGGGCTTTCAATTCTTGGAAAGACTTCTGGCTTTCGTCGAAAGCGTTGGGGGTGTTTTTGTCAAGCACGGTTCTGGCATGAGACGCTAGACGACCCATCTTTGCTTTCGTATTTTCATCGAAGATACCGGTGCTGTAGCCCGAAAGGTCCTCGACGTAGTCCTCAATCTCGTTACGCAGAACTAGCTTCGCGTTCTCGGTCCTATTTTTTATCTTGCTGACTTCTTGGCGTATCGCGCGGCAATCCTCTACGACGGACCTTCGGACATCGGGTTCATTGGTCAGCGACAGTTGGGATTTCTTCTCCTCTAAACGCGCGCGGAATTCGTTGATGTCGCTGGCGACCCTGGCGCCAAGGGCATGGTCGAGTGTGTCGACATCCGCCGAGGCAGAATATATCGCGGCCTGCGCCAATGCGTGGCCTTCATCGCCATCGAAATTCCTATGTCCCGCCGTAGGCATGTAACCGATCTCATAGCTTTGAGAGATGGTAGGAAACTCGATTGTACAATCCATCAGACCATTGGCATCGATAACCCAGTTGACGAAGACTTCATCTCCTCTCCTTATAATTTCACCTCTTTCAAGATCGTCAGCCTTCAAGGAGAACAGCCCGATAGGCAAGTTTAGTTCCGGGTCAGGCACGCCATCCATCTGTTCGTAGAGCTCGACTTCGAGAGACGTACCATCTCCCGCCCTAAGCGTCCTTGCGGACCTGAGCTTATGAACGCCGCGGATAGGTGTCGGGGTTCCTTTCGCGGCAACAACCAAGAGCGTATTCACTTCTGTACCCTGACCGCCACTCGCTACCTTTACAGCGATATTGTGCATGAGAGGCATGCCGTCCGACGTCGCTTCCACCCTGGCAATTTCAATGTCCGGTGAGGGATTCGAAACCAAGACTCCTGATGGATCGAACACAGAGACTCTCACTATGTTTCGCCCCGGCTGCAACGGAATGCCCTTGACATCGGTCGTTGACTTCAGATTGATTTTTCCAGAACTCCAACCTCCATCAGTCTCGACCTGTATCGCGTACCCTTCGGATTCACCGCTTTTGGCCTTGATGCGAATTCGAGTCTGAGCGTCAGCTGTCCGCTGGGCAAATTCGTAATCTAGCTCGATCTGCGCTTCTGTCAGCTTGGTTGTCTTAGAAGACCTCGCTGTTTTTGTGGTGGGCGTCACACCGGTCCAGTCACGCCCTTCAGCATAAATTGCAGCGCCCATTGCGACAGCCGTCATGGGATCAACGCCAAGCTCAAGTTCAATGCCGAGTTCGAACGCGACCCGTTCACGCACGATAGGCATCCGGCTTGGGCCTCCGATCATTATGATCCGGTCAAGGTCAGATGCATCATAGCCGTTGTCGGCAAGGAGTTTCCTACAGAGGGCAACGGATTGATCAACCTGTCCGGAGACAAGTTCTTCTAGATCGTTCCGGCTGATCTCGACGTCGAGATATATTTCCTGACCAGACCTGTCTTTTAGACTGATCTGGTTCTCGTCGGCGAATATCCGATCGTTTTCGTGCGAGGAAAGAGCGATTTTTGCAAGCTCGGCGCGGTATTTTGCGATACGCATCAGTCGCTCGTATCCCGGCGATGTTTGAAAATTATCTGGCAGATCGAAGGTTTCTAATAGCCACGGCCGGACGATCGAATTGACAATAGCCCTGTCGAAATCACTGCCGCCCAACATATTGATGCCCGCATGTGCAACAACAGTCGCGTTTCCTGAAATGCTTTGGACGATAGCCGCATCGAAAGTCCCGCCGCCAAGATCGTAGATCAGAAACTGTCCGGATTTTCGATCCGATCCCGCGATGGTCGCCATTGCAGCCGCTATAGGTTCTTGCAGTAGTGCGACCTTCGACAGTCCGGCCAACCCCGCGGCCCTCATTGTAGCTTCTGACTGCATCTGGTTGAAAGCCGCTGGAACCGTTATGACCGTGCCGTCGATGTCGACATCGCCAGCCGCCATTTTTGCTTGTGCGACCAGAGCCTTCAGGACTTCGGCGCTTGCCTCTTCCGGCGTAAACTTGCGATCGGTCGATTTGAACGACAGTTCGCTTGACGTTCCCATCAAGCGCTTGAACTGCAAGCAGACATTCTCTGGTGAGAAAGCCGCATGATCATATGCCTTGCGTCCGACGAACATTCCGCCGCGGCGGTCAATCATGATCGCGCTCGGCATTACGTCCATGCCCTCAGCGGTTTTAAAAAACCTCAGTCGGTCGTTTTCATTACCGACGACCGCGGAATTGGAAGTTCCCAAGTCGATGCCAAAATACATTTTACCCCCGAGGTGATGCCAATTTTTCCAAGTAGACCTTGCCAACGCTTATCACGTTCATGTTCTGTAGAACTGTCGGCTCAATAGTCTGGCTTATCACCAACATATCTGAAACGGAAAACTCGTCGTCATTGAGCGCGACGACGGGAAGGTTGGGTTCGAATAAGTGGCCGTCATAGACTGCCAAACGCATGTCTTCTAGCTGCAAGATGCTCGCAAGACGCGTCTTCCCGAACCTTGCTTGTGCAACAAGCCTTGGTTTGGCGGTGTCAGGCACAACATCGATAAATCGGTCGTAGTTGTGAAGAAGTTTCCAGAATTCGATTGCCAATTCGGCTAAAGGTTTCGACACTGCGATTTCCCTGATCCAGTCCATCAAATATCAATGAATTGCAAACAACTGTTGTTCAACCTGCCAATCCCAAGGTCTATTGTCAGGAAGACCCCTGCTCGTCCTGAAGGTCGACAATGCATCGCGTGACAAACCGCTCCAAATCTCAAGCTGTTGTCCCTTGTATAGGCCGAGTTCGCGCAATTTCATGTTGATTTCTGCGGCGTCACTCGCATTGAGAGGGTTCAGCTTTGCTCCGACTGGGGGCGGATACACGTATGGAAGGTGGTCGGTTTCGGAAATATCACCTTCGGCGAAGCGCAACGCGGAGTCCCCAAATAATCGGGTTTCAGTGTCGGCGTCGAAACCGTCATCATTACGCAGGCCGTTGGTCCGTTTGAAAAGATAGAGCGCACGTTTTGATTTCGGCCCCCACGTACCGTTCATGGGTCCGTCGAAATACCCGAGGTCTGCGAGAACGGACTGAATCAGTGCTGCATCTTCAAGATTCAAAGGATCGAGTTTGGCATGGCTTATAGCAGTCTCACTGCTTGGCTGCGGGTCGGTGGACGCCGGAAGGCCCGGTTCGGGCTCAGGTTGGATGGAAGCCGCGCCTGCTGAAACTCGCCAACGTTCGAGGCGTTCGGTCGCTTCGTCATCAGTCAGCTTTTTTCGCGTTACGCTTTCCGAGACAATCTTGTCCATGTCTACCTGGAAATACCGGTAGCGCGAGCAGCGTGAATTGAAATCGGCTATGTCCTTGTTAAAGATTTGGATGACCTTATCTCCGTCATAAACGATGCGTGGCTTTATCATATCGAGGCGTTCCTCCTCGCGCACGCAATACCTCAAATTCTCGATGGTAAGTGTAATATCAGTACCGGGCTGCGGCTTGACCTCGTTCCCGGTGTCTGGAGAGGTAGCGGGGACGGTCGGTCGTATGGAGGCAGGATATTCGGTTTGGGAGGGCCTCGTTGTTGAAGCCGAGGAATTTGGTCGATAGGTTGACTTCGGCTTTTGGTCCATCAGACTGGAAACGACCATCAACACTACAGCGGCACCGATGAGGTATCGCCAGATTTTCAACTTTGGCTTGTTCCGTTGTTCCATTCCTTGCAGCAGTTGGCTAAGCTGCCGTTTCTTATCCGGATCTGTAACTAGTGGAATCAGTTTGCGCGCACATGCTTCAATTGCGACAAAATTCTTCGTGTTGACTGCTCCGAGAAGGTCCTGCTCAAGAACGTTTATCCTAACAGCAGCCTCGTCTTCTTCAATTTGTGAACGAAGAATTTCGGAGGTATTCTTAAATAGAGGATGCCTTATGATAAATTCAATAATCGCTAGACTTGATATTGGGTCATCTAGATCATTGTTAAAACTTAGTGACAAATCTCGCAGAATTGCCCACGGTACATCAAAGCTTGGTGTTCCATAAAGTTTTTCAACGGTACTCTGAAATACCGTGCGTAAATTTAACAGAATGCCGTTGGACGAGTTGCCAAGTTCCGACAACTTCAACTCTTCTGCTAACCGATGCGGGCTTTCTTTGATTTTAGAGGCCAACTCGATCAACGGCGACGCGCCAGACTGGAGCACCATATCTTCGAGCACTTGGATATCGTCTTCAAGTTGTTCGACGGCCCTAGGCAGTTCGGCAAACACCTCTTTGCATAATTGAGAGAGCGCAAGTGAGGCTTTATACGCGCTGTGGTTATTCGCCAGGTCCAGCGCTACTCCCCTGATTTTCACGAACATTGCCCTAGAATCTGGGTCGTCCCGCTCCATAAATTGTTCGAACAACTGTAGGGGTTGGCTAAGCCTGTCCCATTGATGCAGCGCGTCATGCAGTGCGGACATGGCGCTATCGTTGTCTGGACTCTCGGCGATGGTATCGATGGCCAAATCGACCTCAATACCATGCTTTGACTGCTCCGTTGCGATGCTACTGCGATATCCCTTCAAAAGCGGTACGAGAGCGTCGGTATCATGTGGCGATGTTTGCAGAAAGTATTCCACGCATCTCCGTATATCCTCGGCAGCGCGCTCAGGCGCACTATAGCTGTTCAACAATGAAGTACAGTGCCTTCCGACAAGCAGGCGAAGTGCATTTTCAATCGCGTCTGCCGTAGGTTTTGGCATGCCAGCAGCTACACGCGTCCGATTGAACCGCTTACTGAGCGATTGGATGTCGATCTGGCTCTGGGTATCCAAATAGGAAATTAGCAGTTCGCTGTCGCACGAACTGGCTCCAATATGCCCAAGCATATTTAGCCTAGATAAAGGTGGAAGTGTCCGAGCAAGTGATCTCAGGTCTGACACCGTCGACGGATCATCGAGGCGATCAAGCGTCAGTCCTGCCGCTTTTTCCGGAGTATCAAAAAGGTATGAAACTTCGGCTGCCAACCGTTGATTCGGAATCAGCAGGGTTCGACGCGCATCCTGCAGGAGTTCCTCTTCTGCTGTAGCTTGGGCTAGTTTGTCATCGAATGCTTCAGCAATTTCTTCTTTCGTCGCTGACGGTGTGACTGAGAGCACGACAAAAGGGTTTAGTAGTAAGTTAAAGCTTCCTGTGTCTCGGCGTCCCCCCATCAATTTTTGCTACCTCGCCCATAAATGCTGCATGCTCGCGCAACAGCCTCGTCGTGACAACGCCTTAATACGAACCGTAGATGTTTCGATCTCTAGCGTCACTGCAGCCATTGGGTCCCCAGCCGTCACCGCACCATTGGCCAAAGCCTATGGCAGTTCAACCGGATGCTTCCCTGCTGCCCATAACATGCGGAAGCAATCAACCGAAGAAACGCCGCCAGTCCAGCCTTCTTTAGTTTGACGAAACGGTTAAAAGGTCCAGAATACCGCCGCTTTGTGTTTTAAGGGGGTAAGACCTGCTGCGCGCGCGCTGGGGTAGCGGGTGGGGCGGCGCGGAGGGGCCGGGTCCACGGACCACCGCGCCGTCCGCGCCAGTGCGTCAATCGCCCCCCCCCTGCGCTCACTCAGGCGCGCGGTCGAGCGATCTACCCCCGAGTTCGAGGCGCTCTATGCTGAAGTAGTGCCTCTTGCCGATATTCGTCATTGCGTTGCGCACTGTCTGTCATCTGCCCATGCGGACCCAACAGCAGGTAAGGAGCCAGAAGTCGTGTGTCTCACACCGCCGGACGCCCGCACCTTTACGCTTTCGGCCTTGCAACGTGTCGCGGCGTCGCTTCACCGGGCAGCGTGGTCTGTATGAGGCATGACCCTTGTTCCACCAAAGACGTCCGCCGGTGATTCGCTTCAACTGTCTAGTCTGCATCGCCGTGCTATGGCCGCTCAACTTTTGAACTCGAACTCCACGTCGATCGATGGCGGTATGCTCAGCGACAGCGAGAAACCCGTTACGCTAACATAAGGATTATCAGCCCAGCGCTCCTTCATATTTCTGGCCTTTTTGATGAGTTCTTCCCACCAACTGTCCAGCTCGCCGGCCTTCATCGCCATGTATGCTTGCGCGGTGGGAATGCTCGCTTGGAGTTGCCCTACGTCATTTGCAAACGCTGAAAGGGCGACGTCCCGGTCGGAAATCATTTCTTGTGCATTCACAGGGCCGCAAATAATAGCCGTTGTGACCACTGCAATGGCAAATCTGCTTATCAGTGCCCTCATATCGACCACTCCCGCTCTCCGACCAAGCCACTATGTCCAGCATGTGAGAGAAAGAGCAAGCAAAGCCCGCTTGCGTACCTATAGCGTACCTAGTCAGGTTTTACGAATATATTGAGGTTCGCTAACGCGTTGAAAAGATTGGCTCCCCGGGCCGGATTCGAACCAGCGACCAACCGGTTAACAGCCGGTTGCTCTACCACTGAGCTACCGGGGAACAGCAGGCTCATGCGAACGGGGCAGCCTATAGCAAACCCCTTTCGGCTTTGCAAAGAAGCAAATTGCATTTTTTTGCGGTTGTTGGCGTGGCCTTTCTCGCAATATCCCGTTGCGGCGACCATATTGGCATGCCGGCCACTGCATGTATGCCCTGGAAAGGGATTGCCAAGCTGTGTTTGGAATAGGGTGAGATGGTTTCGCAGGACGAAAAACAGCCAGCGCCAGCAAGGAAAATCTCTGTCTTCGGACGTGAGTTCAACATGCCTCGTTCGCGCCGGGCGCGCATCGTCATCGGCGTTGGTTTGATCGTTCTAGGTATTTTTGGATTCTTGCCCGTGCTGGGGTTCTGGATGGTCCCGCTGGGACTGTTGGTGCTGTCTTACGAATTTGCTACGGTCCGACGTTGGCGCCGAAGATTTGCCGTTTGGTGGGAACGCCGCCGCAGGCCCGGTCGATAAAGGGCTACCTGTTATTCGGGCCTGTAGAGGAAGCGGCAGGATTGCCCTGCCGCCCCCAAGAACCGCATTCACTGGTGATGCATGTGCCGTTCGGCGTCGACTTCGCCCATGGTGAAGCTCTGGAAGCCGGGCATGAACTGCCAAATGGCGGCAAGACCGACGACCACATAGGCGACGCGGGCCACTACGGTGCCCGAACCACCAAAGACCGCACCGATGATGTCGAAACCCGAAACGCCCATCGCCAGCCAATTCAGGCCGCCAATGATGATGAGAGCTAGGGTGACTAGGTTCATGTAACGCATAGACGCCTCCCTGAGAGTGTTGCCTGTAAAAAAACGGGTGCCGTTTCAAACGGTTCCAATGGTCACGGTTTTGTGATCGCAGTGATCGACCGAGGCCGCTCGATTCACGCGAACCCGGCGTCGTGCCGGCCTATCGTGTACGCCGGCACTATAAGGCGGGCAGGGGAACGAAAGCGCTGGGAATGAGTTTGGAGGCGCTTGACGCCACTTTGCCGCCAACCTATTGAAGCGCCTTGGAACGCCCGAAGAATGAGGCCTCGTGGCGGAGTGGTTACGCAGAGGACTGCAAATCCTTGCACCCCGGTTCGATTCCGGGCGAGGCCTCCAAATTCCGGAATTCCTGCATGTTGCGGGAAGTGGGACGTTTCAGCTTGAGTATGGCGCACACTGCGCGAAGGGCGAGGCGGCTTGGATATGAGCGCTGATTTCACCGAACGTCGCGTGAAGATGGTGGACGGGCAGATTCGCACCACCGACGTGACCAGCGCTCCGTTGATCGAAGCATTCCTTGCCGTGCCTCGTGAAATTTTTGTCGATCCTGCCGTTCGCGACCTCGCCTATATCGACGAGGATATCCGCATATCTGCCGGTGCTGATGGGCATCGTTACCTCATGGAGCCATCGCCACTTGCGCGCTTGCTGCAACTTGCAGAGGTCGATGAAGACGATTCTGTTCTTGATGTCGGTTGCGGCACTGGCTACGCGGCCGCCATCTTGTCCAGGTTGGCGCGCTCTGTAGTTGCCTTGGAAAGCGACGCCGCGTTGGTTGAGCGCGCAACGTCTGCTCTGGCTGAGGCCGGTAGAGACAATGTTATTGTAGCGGCGGGATCTCTGCGTGACGGTTATGCTGCCAACGCGCCGTATAATGTAATCTTTGTCGGCGGCAGCGTGGAAGAGGTCCCCGAAACGCTTTTCAAGCAGCTCGCCGAAGGAGGCCGGCTGGTTGCAGTAGAGGGGCGCGGAAACGCCGGTGTCGCTCGTGTTTTTCTTAAGACCTCTGGTATTGTTACGGGTAGACGTGCATTTAATGCGGCAATTAAGCCACTACCTGGATTCGAACGTATCCGAGTTTTTGAGTTCTGATCGAATTTTCTTGCAGCAGACGCGATGTCATGCTGGCCTAGGCTAGCAAGTCGTTTCTGAGCCACTTGGTTTGTGCAGGCGGCAATGTGGGAATGGGGGCGCGGCCGGGGTTGCTTGACAAAAAGAGCATTCTTGGGCTGCGCGGCTCTGTTGAATGAATGATTGAGGGGTCGACGTGCCGTCCTTTAGCAAGACCATTTTTGCTGCCGTGCTTGTCTCCGCAACAGCGCTGTCGTCGTTGTCGGTTTCAGCCGAGACCATCACCGGCGCTTTGTCGAAGGCTTACCAGAACAATTCGCAGTTGAATTCGGCTCGCGCCGGCGTTCGCGTCGTTGACGAGGACGTGGCCATCGCCAAGTCCGGATGGCGGCCAACGGTGGGGGCGTCGGCAAGCATCGACTACACCAACACGCGCCGCGATACTGGCACGTCGCGCCTGACCACCGGCAGCTACGGTGTGCAGATCAACCAGACGCTGTTCGACGGCTTCCAGACCAAGAACAATGTGGCTGCCGCCGAGGCACGTGTTCGCGCCTCGCAGGAAAGCCTGCGCAACACCGAAGAGAACATCCTTTTCAGTGCAGCACAGGCCTACATGAACGTGATTCATGACCGGCAGGTTGCGGCGCTGACCCAGCAGAACCTGCAATTCCTCAATGAACAGGCGCGTGCGGCGCGCTCGCGCTTCGATGTCGGCGAGGGCACCCGCACCGACGTCGCGCAGGCCGATGCCGCCCGTTCCGGGGCCGAGGCGCAGGTGAGCGCCGCTCGTGCTCAGGCACTCGCGAGCGCAGCAATCTATCACCAACTGGTTGGCGAAGAACCTGGCAAGCTGAAGGCAGCTTCGCCTTTGGGCAAGCAAATCCCTTCAAGCCTGGATTCGGCAGTATCCGTTGCTTCTGCGGAGCACCCGGCAATCCTTGCCACGGGTCATCTGGTGGATGCAGCTGCCTTCTCGGTCAAGTCCGCGGAAGGTGCGTTGCTTCCGTCCGTGACGGCCTCGGCAGGCATTTCGCAGACACATGTAAGTTCCTCAGGGGCGTCGACATTGTCGACCGGCGAGACCACTTCTGCCAATATCGGCGCTACCTTGAATATCCCGATCTATCAGGGCGGCCGTACGTCGGCGCAGGTACGCAAATCCAAGGAATCCCTCAGCCAGGCCCGCATTGAGGTGGATGTAAGCCGTGACCAGGTTCGTCAGGCTGTTACTGCCGCATGGACATCCTATGCGGCCGCCAAGGAAGGCGTCGTTGCCAACCGTGCCTTGGTCAATGCCGCTCAACTGGCGCTCAACGGTGTGGTCGAGGAACGCAATGTCGGCCAGCGCACCACGCTTGACGTGCTCAACGCGCAGGCTGACGTGATCAGCGCCAAGATCAATCTGGCGGGATCGGAGCGGGACGTGGTGCTGGCAAGCTATGCAATCCTTCAGGCGATGGGACGGTTGTCGGTCGAGCGGCTGGGATTGCAGGTCACGAAGTACCAGCCTCAGGAACATTACGAGGCGGTCAAGGACAAGTGGTTCGGCCTTCGCACGCCTGACGGGCGTTAACTCACTGTAAATATTGGATATTGAACCATGACGGCGACAGATTTTCTGTCGCCGTCATGCGTTATACAAAGTACCATTATGCCCCTGATATCTGGTCGCCGTGGGGCGTTTTGTCCGTCCATGAACTCTCTTCGGGGTGCTTTCAGACGGTAATCTGTTGAAATTCGACCGGGTTCCACATTGGGGATTCTCGGAAGGTCGTTGGTCGGTTACGCTTGCTTCGTGATTCGGACACAGCTGCGGTTGGCTGGCGAAACGGGCACCGGGGGCGGCGGAAGTGACAATGGCTACGGCAAGCAGCGCTCAGCGCGAACCTTCCATGGAAGAAATCCTGGCTTCGATCAGAAGGATCATCGAAGACAGCGATACCGGCCGCAAACCTGATGATGTTGCTGGTGTCGCCCAGGACGTCGAGCCTGCAGCAAAGCGAACGACTGCTGATGTCGAAGCCTTCCGCGCAGAATTGAGAACCGAACCTCAAGTGTCCAAAGCGGAGGTACTGGCCGCAGTAAAACCGGCGGTGCGGCCAGTAGAGCAGGTTGGAGCCGCCTCGCTGACGGAGGGGCGGCGGCCCCACGTTACGTTGGCTGAGGTTGGTGCGCAATTGGCTACCGAGAAACCGGCCTATTTGCCTTCTAACAGTACGTCGTCTCTGGGCGAGGTAGTCGACACAACCGAAAGTCGCGAGGCTGGGATTGCAGACGCAGTTCAGGCTCCTCTGGCTGATGAACAGCCATGGGGCGCCGCTGCCAACAGCAGCTCAAGCGTCCAAGCCGATGTGGCTGTCCCGGTCATCCACAACGAGCCGTTAGAAAATCTGACCTCAAGATTGGCCGAGGTTGATCATCTCGAGCCGGCTGCCGACGCATCTTCTTCGAGGTTGGCGATTGTATCCGAGCAAACCAGCCGACAAGTTGCCGCTGCTTTCGGTGAGTTGTCGGAGGCCTTCGCCACGCGCAGCAAGAAGACGTTTGACGACATGGCCGAGGAAATGCTCAAGCCGATGTTGCAGGATTGGCTCGACAACAATCTTCCGACGCTCGTTGAGAGATTGGTGCGTGAGGAGATCGAACGAGTCGCCCGCGGCGCTTGATCAGGACCAGGTACTTTGGGACCGCCCTTATAAGTGCTTTCGAAGCTTTATTATCAGTTTTTCGTAATTAAAATAATGGGTTGTACCCGCTTTTAGATTCAGTTTGCCAAAGGGTTTCAGGCTTCGGAAACCCGCTTCATTAAAGCTATCGCCCCGAACGGCGCTCGCACCTTGCCCTCGGTGATAAAGTAGACAAACACCTCGCGAGGTTTAACTGGCGCTAAGGTCTTTTGATCCGACTTCGGCAAGTCGTCTGGCTCTTTGCCTTCCGCCCAGATCTTCGCCCGTTTGGCCCATTGATCCAGCCGGTCCGGTTCGTAGCAGTCGGGATTATCGTCCTTGCCGGTCTGCAGTCGGGCATAGACGAAATCGCCAGTGACATCGGCAATCGCCGGATATTTCTCGTGGTCGGCGTAGACAATGGCTACGTTGTATTTACGGACAAGCACAGCAAATTCCGGCACCGCGAAGCTGTCGTGGCGTACCTCGACCGCATGCTTGAGCTTCACGCCATCCTGTTTCTCCGGGAGCGATTTCAGGAAGGCTTCGAAGTCGTCGGGATCGAATTTCTTTGTCGGCGCGAACTGCCAAAGGATCGGTCCCAGCTTCTCACCAAGCGCGGCAACGCCGGAACCCAGGAATCGCATCATGGATTCGCCCGCTTCACCGAGCACGCGGCGATTCGTGACAAACCGGTTGCCCTTGAGCGAGAACACGAAGCCGTCCGGCGATTCACTCGCCCATTTGACGAATGTGGGCTCCTTGAAGGACGAGTAGTAGGTGCCGTTGACCTCGATGGTCGGAACTTGCCGTGAAGCATATTGCAGCTGCTTGGCTTTCGAAAGCTTGTCCGGATAAAACGATGTATCCCAAGGCTCAAAGGTCCAACCACCCATGCCGGCGCGGATTTTTCCAGGGTTAGTCAAGGATCAGTATCCCTCTTGGTCTTGGGCGAAAGACAACGTTCTTGGACATCGCGCCCTATTCAGCCGCTTCCCTCTTGCCGCCCGGTCTTCTCCCCAGCAGCTCCTTCAGGAACTGTCCTGTATAGCTCCTCGGCTCGGCGACAATCGCTTCAGGCGTGCCGGAGGCCACCAGTTCGCCGCCGCCGTCACCGCCTTCGGGACCTAGGTCGAGCACCCAGTCGGAAGTCTTGATCACCTCCAGATTGTGCTCGATGACAACCACGGTGTTGCCCTGTTCGACCAGTTCATGCAGCACTTCGAGCAGCTTCGCCACATCGTGGAAATGCAGGCCAGTTGTTGGCTCGTCGAGGATGTAGAGCGTCTTGCCGGTCGCCTTGCGCGAGAGTTCCTTGGCGAGCTTGATGCGTTGCGCCTCGCCGCCAGACAGCGTCGTGGCCTGCTGGCCTATATGGATGTAGCCGAGCCCGACCTGTTTCAGCGTTTCCAGCTTGTCGCGTACGGCGGGAACGGCAGAGAAGAATTCGACGCCTTCCTCTACGGTCATGTCGAGAACATCGGCGATCGATTTGCCCTTGAACATCACGTCCAGCGTCTCGCGATTGTAGCGCTTGCCGTGGCAGACGTCGCAGGTGACGTAGACATCGGGAAGGAAGTGCATCTCGATCTTGATGACGCCATCGCCCTGGCAGGCTTCACAGCGGCCGCCCTTAACGTTGAAGGAAAACCGGCCGGGCTGATAGCCGCGCGCTTTCGCTTCCGGCAGACCGGCGAACCAGTCGCGGATTGGCGTAAAGGCACCCGTATAGGTGGCGGGATTGGAACGCGGTGTGCGGCCGATGGGCGACTGGTCGATGTCGATGACCTTGTCGAGGAATTCCAGTCCTTCTATCCGGTCGTGTTCGGCCGGATGCTCGCGCGATCCCATGATGCGGCGCGATGCGGCCTTGAACAGCGTCTCGATCAGGAAGGTGGATTTGCCGCCGCCTGAAACGCCGGTCACCGCGGTGAAGGTGCCAAGCGGGATTTCCGCCGTTACGTTTTTCAGATTGTTGCCGCGTGCGCCCACCACCTTGATGCGTTTGCCTTTCTTGCCGGGGCGACGCTCGGCTGGTGTTGCGATCTCCAGTTCGCCAGACAGATATTTGCCGGTGATCGAGGCCGGATTGGCCATGACCTCGCGCGGCGTGCCCTGGGCGATGACGCGTCCGCCATGAATGCCGGCGGCAGGGCCGATATCGACGACGTAGTCGGCATGAAGAATGGCATCCTCGTCATGCTCGACGACGATGACCGTGTTGCCGATATCGCGCAGGTGCTTCAGCGTATCGAGCAGGCGTGTATTGTCGCGCTGGTGCAGGCCAATGGACGGTTCATCCAGCACATAAAGCACGCCGGTGAGGCCCGAGCCGATTTGCGAAGCAAGCCTTATTCTTTGGCTTTCGCCGCCAGAAAGCGTGCCGGAATTGCGCGCCAGCGTCAGATAGTCCAGACCAACATCATTGAGAAAGCGCAGCCGCTCGCGGATCTCCTTCAGGACACGCACAGCGATTTCGTTCTGCTTGTCATTCAACTGCGTCGGCAGGTCCGCGAACCACCTGTTGGCATTGCGAATGGATTGCTGTGTCACTTCGCCGATATGCTTGCCGCCGATCTTTACCGCCAGTGCTTCCGGCTTGAGGCGATAGCCATTGCAGGCCGGGCAGGGGGTGGCGGACATGAAGCGCTCGATTTCCTCCCGCATCCAGGCGGATTCGGTTTCCTTCCAACGCCGCTCGAGATTGGGAACCACGCCCTCGAAGGTTTTAGTTGTCTTATAGGAGCGCAAGCCATCATCGTACTGGAAGGCGATCTCGCGCTCACCCGTTCCTTGAAGGATCGCGCTTCTGGCTTCGTCAGAAAGGTCTTTCCATTTGTCACCCAGCTTAAAGCCGTAGACCGTGCCCAAAGCCTCGAGCGTTTGGGAATAGTAGGGAGACGTTGATTTAGCCCACGGACTGATCGCGCCGTCGCGTAGCGACACGTTTTCATCCGGAACCACAAGGTGGGCATCTATGGCGCGTTGGCTGCCCAGGCCATCGCAGGTTGGACAGGCGCCGAATGGATTGTTGAAGGAGAACAGCCTGGGCTCGATTTCGGGAATAGTGAATCCCGACACCGGGCAGGCAAACTTCTCCGAGAACAGCACCCGCTCGTGCGTCTCGTTCTTGGATTTGTAGGCGGATTCTTCCGAGGTTTCGCTTGCCGGCAGCGGCTTGTCGGCAAACTCCGCCACCACCAACCCTTCAGCCAGTTTCAGCGCCGTTTCCATGGAATCGGCAAGTCGGGTAGCGAGGTCGGGGCGCACCACTATGCGGTCCACCACCACATCGATGTCGTGTTTGTATTTCTTGTCCAGCGCAGGCACTTCGGCGATCTCGTAGAAGACCCCGTCGATCTTTACGCGCTGGAAGCCTTTCTTCTGTAGCTCCAGGAGTTCCTTGCGGTACTCGCCTTTGCGGCCGCGCACGATCGGCGCCATGATGTAGAGCCGCGTGCCTTCCTCCATCGCCAGCACACGGTCGACCATTTGGCTCACCGTTTGGCTTTCAATCGGCAACCCGGTAGCCGGCGAATAGGGAACACCCACGCGCGCGAACAAAAGGCGCATGTAGTCGTATATCTCGGTAACTGTGCCGACCGTCGAGCGCGGGTTCTTCGACGTTGTCTTCTGCTCTATGGAAATAGCCGGAGACAGGCCGTCGATCTGATCGACGTCCGGCTTTTGCATCATCTCCAGAAACTGGCGCGCGTAGGCAGAAAGGCTCTCGACGTAGCGCCGCTGCCCCTCGGCGTAGATGGTATCGAAGGCGAGCGACGATTTACCGGAGCCGGAAAGCCCAGTCATCACCACGAGGGAATCGCGTGGCAAATCGAGGTCCACATTCTTCAGATTGTGTTCGCGTGCACCGCGAATGGAAATGTATTTTTGGTCGGCCATGGCCGGTCCGCCGCCTCAGATCATGATGTCTCGGAATGGCGGGTTATCCCGGCCTTCCGCCAATATAGGTCGTCTCTACGCGGTTTCGAGAGAAGCCGCACTTCCCCGCCAGCGTTTAAGCGTCTTTCAGGACAGCGGGCAAGCGCAAAGAACAAAAAATGAACAGGCTACTGACAAAACCGGCCATACGGATTCATGTTACAGTGGATCACTTTTTGGTCGATATGCCTGCAAAAGGTTGACGCAGGTGCCAGGAAGGACCAGTCTTGGCAAGTCAGGAAAGCCGATCGCCAAACGGCGATCTTCGCAACCGGCAGGCAGTCTGCGAGACGCCGCAGACCAGCGAATGAAGCGCTTCCGGACACCATGTGCAACGGACAGAAGGAGCGAGGCATGACTCCACCGGACAGTCCCATCAGGCTCTACGCCGAGTAGAGCCGCGATCAGCACGAAACTAAACCAAGGCCCTTGGTTGCCAGTATTTGCCTGATCGTTTCCCTTACAATTTGAAACCATAGTCGGATCGACGGTTGAATCCGCGAAGCATCCGAAGACAAAAAGTCGGTGAAACGCTCCCGACACTATGGGTTGAACCCATTCAAAGCCCCGTCATTCTGCTCTGGCAGCGGCGGGGCTACTCATTTCAGGCGCCCACTTTTTGAGAGGGTGAGGTCGTGTCAGCGGTTTGGCGGTCGGGTCGAGCCAACACCCACGTCAATGGTGACATCGCCAGAAATGCGTACATCGACATTTCCGATCTTGAATTGGCCTGACTTGCCCTGTGGAACCGTATCATCCGGTTCTGCTTCAAGCGGTTTGACGATGCTATAGCCATCCATCACTCCGGGCAAAGTGGTGCGGGAACTGCTGCTGGAGCCGGAGTCCGCCCAAGCAGTACTCGATACGCAGATTAGAGCTATAGTCAGGACCGATGCCGATTTACAAAACATGGCCTCAATATAGGGGCATCAAGCGGGTCAAACCAGCATCTCAAGACAAATCACCTGTCCAAAGCAAGGGCCGGCAGATGGATCGGTTCAACCAGGTGAAATTTTCTTGACTCGATCAAAGGGTATTAATAGAACATATAGAGAACAAAATCTTTGTGGGAAAGAGGCCCTTAGTCGAGCAGAATGAGGCGTCTCGCTATAAGGTGCTGCGGTAATTTCGTTTCGGATAAGCGTGGAGAAGTATCATGGCGGGTAGCGTCAACAAGGTCATCCTGGTGGGTAATCTGGGGGCAGACCCTGAAATCCGCCGGCTAAATTCGGGCGAACCTGTCGTCAATCTGCGCATAGCAACCTCAGAAAGCTGGCGTGACAAGAATTCCGGTGAACGCAGGGAAAAGACGGAATGGCATCAGGTCGTCATCTTCAACGACAGCCTCGCCAAGGTTGCCGAGCAGTACCTCAAGAAGGGCATGAAAGTTTACATCGAGGGCCAGCTTCAGACCCGAAAGTGGGAAAAGGACGGCGTCGAGCGCTACACGACCGAGATCGTACTGCAGAAATTTCGCGGCGAATTGCAGATGCTGGATTCACGTGGGCAAGGTGAGGGCGGCCAGGTTGGGGGGTACTCCGGCGGCGGTGGTGGCCGAAGCTCCGATTTTGGCCAGTCCGGCCCCGGCGACTATGGTTCCAACCGTGGTGGCGGCGGTGGCCCGAGCCGTGGTGGCGGCGGTGGCTCTCGTGATTTGGACGACGAAATCCCGTTCTGACTTTTGTGGCCGCGGCACTGTGATTTTGTGCTTGGTCAACAGGTTGATGCTGTTTCTTGATTCAGGCGTGCGTGCCCGGTTGCCGGTTCGCGCCGCCTGAAACAGAAGAATCTGTTTCCGATCAGTACGATACGCCGGCAAATGGAATCAGTCCTTGCGGCTGTTTCCGCGTCTCTGGATCACGCAGCCAACAACTTGTCGACGATCATCTTGCCGATTGGAATTGCGGAAGTGGCCGCAGGCGAGGGCGCATTGCAGACATGCAGCATGCGCTCCGATTGCACGAATAGAAAGTCGTGTACCAATGTTCCATCTTGCATCACCGCTTGTGCGCGAATACCGGCTGGCCACGGCTGCAGGTCGCTGACCTCGAGTTCCGGACAGTATTTGCGGCAGGCTTCGAGATAGCGCCGCTTGGAAAGCGAATTCCCGAACTCTGTCACGCCGGAGCGCCAGTTGGCGGCGATCAGCTTCCAGAATCCGGCAAAGCCAAGCATGTCTGCAATGTCTGATCCCCGCATCGTGCCTTTCGGATAACCCTCGCGGTCGAAACCGAGCACGGCGTTCGGCCCTACTGTCACACTGCCGTCGATCATCCGCGTCAGGTGGATGCCCAGAAAAGGCAAATCCGGATCGGGGATCGGATAAATCAGATGTTTGACGATGCTGGAGAGGCGAGGCGGCAGCACGTGATATTCGCCGCGGAACGGCACTATGCGGTGCTCGATCTTCAGGCCAGCCATTTGCGCGAGGCGGTCGGATTGCAGCCCGGCGCATGCAATCAGCCGCTTGGCCTCGATCCTGTTGCCGCCAACCTCGATAACCACACCGTTGCCTTGCTCGCGCAGTGCCGTGACGGGTGAACCAAAGCGGATTTCTCCCCCCTTTGCCTTGATGGCCCCGGCCATCGCCTCGCTCACCTTGCGGTAACTCACGATCCCGGTGGCAGGCACCAGCAGCGCTCCAAGCCCCGAAATTCGCGGCTCGGCCTTGCGTAGTTGTGTGGCATCGAGGTGTTCGAACGCGATGTCGTTCTGCACCGCCCGCTTCGCCAGTGCTTCCATGCGCTCGAGTTCCAGCTTGTCGGTCGCCACGAGAAGCTTGCCGCACTGGTCGAAGGCAATATTGTTGTCGCGGCAGAATTGCTTGGTCGCCGCTGCGCCCTCACGGCAAAGGCGTGCCTTAAGTGAACCCGGTTGATAGTAGATGCCGGCATGGATGACGCCGCTGTTGTGGCCGGTCTGGTGAGCGGCTACAGCGCCTTCCTTTTCCAGGACGACAATCCGCACACCTGGCTCGCGCTGCAGCAATTCCATGGCAACTGCCAGGCCGACGATGCCGGCGCCCACCACGCAATAGTCGAATGTCATTTTGCCGCTCCGCTTCGTCGTCTTCGTTTACGTCGATTTGCGGTGGCGTGAAATAGCGCACAGGGAGGGCGTCAACGGAAAAGGGCTGGCTGCACCAGCTCTATGGCTCTCGCCTGTCGAGACAGGCAAAGCTTGGCCGGCGTGTGTGCAATAGGTTGGACTATTCACGCCGGCCAATACGGTGGTCGTTGCAACCTCCGCACGAGGTTAACTAGGGCGCGCCGCATGACCGACCACTGGCGCTCTTGCAAACGGTGCTGGCGCGCCAGCTGTCGGCTAAGGTTGGATACCTAGCACCGGCCATGCTTTTGCTCAGGCCGGCAGTACGCCAGACTTTTTGGCGGTCCATGTGGCGATATAGTCCATGAGGCCGGGCGACAGGCAGTCGTAGGGCTCAAGGCCGGCGCCCTTCAGCTGGGCTCGAATCCCGTCCATGCGGGTTGGGTCCACGCCGGCCTCGATGATCGACGATACGAAGGCCGCGAAGCCGGGCGGAGACCAGCCATCTTCCTCGAACCGTTCCGGATGAACGAACGACAGTCCCTTGAACGGATGGTCGCGCTCGACCGGTCCATACATGTGCACGCCGCATTGGCACTGACGTTTCGAGTGGCGTGCAACGCATGACTTTCGGCTTCTTTGATTTGAGCGACGGCATCGATTTCGTCCCGCTGGCGATGGGTCTGTTTGCGGTTGCCGAGATTCTCAAGAACCTCGAGGACCCTGAAGAACGCGTAGTACTGAAAGGCAAGATCGGGCGGCTGCTGCCGAGCCGCGAGGAATTCAAAAGGTGCATTCCTTCTGCATTGCGCGGCACATTCATCGGGTCGTTTCTTGGCCTGTTGCCGGGTGGTGGGCCAACCTTGGGCTCATTCGCCGCCTACACGGTCGAGAAACGCGTTTCCAAATACCCGCAGCGCTTTGGCACCGGTGTGGTGGAGGGGGTGGCCGGGCCTGAAGCGGCCAACAACGCCAGCGCGCAAACTGCTTTCGTGCCCTTACTGACGCTGGGCATTCCGTCGAACCCGACGATTGCCATGATGGCTGGCGCGATGCTCATTCATGGCATCCAGCCGGGGCCGGAAGTCATGACCAAGAACCCGGACGTATTCTGGGGCCTGATCGCCAGCATGCTAGTCGGTAACCTGATGCTCGTAATCATCAACCTGCCACTGATCGGCGTTTGGGTTTCGCTCCTGAAAATCCCGTACCGGCTGTTTTACCCGGCAATCCTGGTGTTCTGCTGCATCGATGCCTACAGCGTGAACAACAACGTCTTCGATATTTATGTGATGATCTTTTTCGGCATCGTTGGCTACGTGTTCATGAAATGGAACGCAGAGCCGGCACCACTGATCCTCGCATTTGTCCTGGGGCCGCTCATCGAGGAGCATTTCCGTAGGGCAATGCTGCTTTCGCTGGGTGATCCGACGACCTTCGTCAGCCGCCCAATCAGCCTGGCGCTGCTGGTGGCTGCGGTCGGCTTGGTCCTGATCACAGTCGCACCACGCCTTCGCCGCCGGCGGCATGATGCGTGAGCTGTCGCTGCGCTTGATCGAACAGTGGGCCGGTGCCCGACCCTTCTGCTCAATCGGTTAGCTTTGGATGCGGTCGATTTGATGGCGGACAGCCACGAAACCGAACTGTCCGCCTTAAGTGCAAACGCCTCGACAACGCTGCTTCAGTATTGCGGCACTTTGTAATCGAGCGCCTGGGACACGATTGCGGTGTCGCAATAGTGCTTGTAAGTGGTCAACATTCCGTCGCGAGCGGTCCAAAGATGAATGGTTTCCATCTCAAACGATTTTCCGGTCGCCGACGCCGTTGAGCGATACTTTCCGGTTACGATGATATTTTCTGCATCGATTTCGATAAACCGGTCTGTGTCCACTGCCCAGAAATCAAAATATGCGCCGAAATCCTGGAAGAACTTCTTCGTAGCGTCCAGCCCGGCGTGGTCTCCTCCGAAAGGAAAGCCTTTCATTATCGCCAGATGGAAATCCTTGGTGAAAATCTCGTCGAAGTCGCCCTCAGCCCCATTCTTGATATCGTAGAAACGCTGCACTAGTTCACGGATCTTACGTGCCATCTTATCTTTCTCCCAAAAAAATAGTCACCGCAGCACCTCGTGCTGTCAGTGGCTCCATTGCCCTATGATTCAGTTATTCTAATACAGTCAAATTACCACTGCTAGGAAGATTACTTGCCTGTCGATAATTTGTCAACATTGCAATCCCTCTTGGCGCGCTTGCCTGCGCGCGCTGAACAAAGCGATGAACGTGGACGCCTCGAACTACCCGGATTTCGGCGATGGTAGGACGGAGATGAGGTCTGGCGCGGCCTGATGCGCGGCGATTGCTTCGGTTTTGGTCTTTAGGCCGGCGCAGGGCGCCGATTTTGGCGTTGCGACGGCGGTTTTCGCCGCTCTCGCGGTCATGCGGACGCAGTTCGCCCCTCGTGCCAGACGAAGCGGGTGAGATTGTAGGCGAGATTGGCCATGCCGATCTTGGTTCTGGCGCGGGCGATACCGATGGTGCGGACGAACAGGCCCATCCTGGACTTCTGCTGGGCGAAGACGTGCTCGACGAATGCGCGGGTTTTCGATCTCCGACCATTGGCCCGCGACGTCGCCTCGCTCATCGGCCGACCTTTCGGCTTCTTCTGATGAATGTCGGAAACGTAGCCGTTCTTCTCCAGCCACTCCTCGTTCTTCTTCGAGCGATAAGCCGTGTCGGCCCAGACCGTCGAACTGGTGTTGTTCTTGTCGAGCACATTGCGGAGCTGGGCGCCGTCATAGGCCGCCGCGCTGGTGACATTCCAGCCACGGATGAGGCCGTGCCGGCGA
>NZ_JBLLVA010000045.1:0-25470 GCF_047739745.1 Borborobacter xinjiangensis
GGATCGGCGCCAGAGACCAACGAAACCACGAACCAATGAAAGGGGGTTAGTTCTTCAATTCGAGAAAGGGGTCAGTTCCTGGATTCGCTTGACAGGCTGCGCAGCGTACTGATGCACGGCCCGGCCGACGTCGCTGGCGCAGGCGTGGTCGTTGGCGACCTAGCACGTGAATCTCATCGGGGGGCAACGGCCTAACCCGCGAGAGCGGCATGGCACGCACCTACGGCTGAACAAGGTGGGGAGGAACCCAGATTGCCACCGCCGCGTTGTGCCTTCCTCAGCTTTCTCCTTGGTGGTGCTCATGAAAACCCTTTTTGGCATGCTGGCCGTGGCCATCGCCCTTTTGCTGGTCGCGGGCTGCGCGGCGCTTCTGCGCTCGCAGGAAGAGGCGACAGTCCCGATCGAGGAAGGCTACGGTCCCAATCCAAAATTGCCGCCGCCAAACCCAACCTGGCTGCCCACCGTCAACATCGCGGAGGCGAACCCATGGCCCGAGGGCACCAAACCCGTCGCGGCCAAAGGGTTGCAGGTCAACGAATTCGCCGGCGGGCTTTTCCATCCGCGCTGGCTGCATGTGCTGCCCAACGGCGACGTGCTGGTGGCCGAGAGCAACAAACCGCCCAAACCCGACAGTGGCTTCAGCCTGCGCGGCTGGGTCATGGGGCTCATCCAGAAGCAGGCCGGGGCCGAAGTGCCCAGCGCCAACCGTATCACGCTGCTGCGCGACAAGGATGGCGACGGGATCGCGGAAGTCCGCTCGGCATTCCTGCAGGATCTCAACTCTCCCTTCGGGATGACCCTGCTCGACGGCAAGCTCTACGTCGCCAACACCGATGCGATCGTGGCATTTCCCTACCAGGAAGGCTCGACGCAGATCACCGCGCCGGCCGAGAAAATCGTCGATCTGCCTGCCGGTCCGATCAACCATCACTGGACCAAGGACGTCATCGCATCCAAGTACGGAACCAAGCTCTATGCCACCGTCGGCTCGAACAGCAATGTCGGCGAGAATGGCATGGAGAACGAAGAGAACCGCGCGGCAGTGCTGGAGATTGACTTGCAAAGCCGCCGGACACGCCTCTTTGCCTCCGGCTTGCGAAACCCCAACGGACTTTCTTGGAACCCCGAAACCGGCGAGCTCTGGGTTGCCGTCAACGAGCGCGACGAAATCGGCAGCGATCTGGTGCCCGACTACATGACTTCAGTAAAGGATGGTGGCTTCTATGGATGGCCGTACAGTTACTTCGGCCAGCATGTCGACGAGCGCATCAAGCCGCCGAGGCCCGATCTGGTCGCCAAGGCGATTGTGCCCGACTATGCACTCGGGCCGCATACGGCCTCGCTGGGCTTGACCTTCAACGAGGCGGACCTGTTCGGGCCGGCCTACAGGAATGGTGCCTTTATCGGGCAGCACGGGTCGTGGAACCGCATGCCGCGCAGCGGCTACAAGGTGATCTTCGTGCCTTTCAGCAAGGGAAAGCCCTCAGGTCCGCCGCAGGACATCCTGACCGGTTTTCTCAGTTCCGACGACAAGGCGCTCGGGCGACCGGTCGGCGTGGCGATCGACCGCTCCGGCGCACTCCTTGTCGCCGATGATGTCGGCAACAAGGTGTGGCGCGTTGCACCAGCGAAGGCCAATTGACCGACGCTGAGAATCGCTGAGGCGAAACCTTCATGGAAGCGCCTGTAGCGGCCTGCCGTCAGAAGCCGCTGATCAGCTCGATCTTCGATCCGTCGGAGAAGCGACCGAAACGAAAATCCTTTGGGTCGACCGCCGGCGGCCTGCCGGTGACGATGTCGGCCATCAGCCGGCCAGCCGCCGGACCAATGCCGAAACCGTGGCCGGAAAAGCCGGTGGCGATGTAAAAACCCGGGATTGCGTCGACAGCCGAGATGACCGGAACCGCGTCTGGGGTCACGTCGATATAGCCGGCCCAGCGTTGGGCGATTTCGGCCTTTTCGAACACCGGGAACGCCGCCTTCAAGCCGGCGAATGCCCGGTCGGACATGTCGAGAGCCGGCTTCGGATCGAGCACTCGGCAAAATTCGAAGGGGCTCGCCTCGTCCATCTTCCAGTGCCTGGCCATTCTGGCCTCATCGAGAAACCGGCCGCCTATCCGCAACGACAGGGAGCGCCATTCCTTCCGCAGCGCCGGCAGGAAGTCCAGTGCGAAGCGGAAGGAACTCGGCACGATATCGACGATGTTTTCATGTCCGGAAGCCACCGTATAACCGCCGTCCTGCCGTTTGCGGATGGCAAAGTCCTGCGCCCAGACAGCCGATTCCGGCCCGCCCTCCAGCGGGGCTGTGCGCAGCACCGTGTTCTTGACCTTCAATTGCGGCAGCCGGATTTCATGGCGCCCGCTGAGCAGGCTGGACCACGCTCCGCCGGCCAGTACCGCCGCCTGGCAACCGATGCGGCCCCGCTCGGTAACGACGCCGCAAACCCTGCCCGCTTCTATGTCGAGGCCACGCACGGCACATTCGGTCAAAACGGCAGCGCCCCGGTCGCGCGCGCCTTCGGCAATAGCGGGCGCCGCCTTTTGCGGCTCGGCCCGACCATCTGTAGGGGTGTGGAGAGCACCCTTCAGCTTCATCCGGCCACCCGGCAGCAAGGCGTCCAGCGCCGAGCCGCTGACCATGTTCGCCTCGATCTGGTAGCCTTCCAGATTTCGGCCCCATCTTTCGTGCTGTTCGTATGATTTGTCGTCGGCACAGGTGAACAATATGCCGGCGCGATTATAGCCGGTGTCGCGGCCAAGCCGTTCGTCGAGCCCAGCCCATATCCGCAGAGCTTCCACCATCAGCGGCACCTCGCGCGGATCGCGCCGGGAGATGCGCACCCATCCCCAGTTGCGGCTCGACTGCTCCTGCCCGATGCCGCCCTTTTCACAAAGCGCCACCTTCTGGCCGCGCTCGGCGAGTTCCAGGGCCGTCGAAGCCCCGATTATTCCGCCGCCGATGACAACGACATCGACCTTGTCGGGCAAGGCTTCATCACCGTGGACGGGAACGACGCGGGGACCGGGCATCGGCGGGAAACCTCAAACTGGCAAAGCCAGCGTGAATAACCCGACGCTTGCCCTATTGGGAAGAGCCGACACGTTCCAGCGACGAGCCGGCTCCTCGGGACCAGCCCGCCCTTCCCTGGAAATGACTCAGGGCCTGACGGCCGTGACCTCGATCTCGACGAGGAAGCCCGGACTGGCAAGTCCGGCGACCTGCACGACGGAGCGGGACGGCAGATTGGGCTGCGCCTGCGTGCCGAAGAACTGCGTATAGCCTTCCATGAAGCCGGCGAAGTCCATCTCGCCGGCCTTGGCCGGATCGCCGACCAGGAAGACCTGCATCTTGATCACGTCGCCCATCTTGAGACCGAGTCCGTCCAGGGTCTTTTCGATGGACTTGAACACCGATTCGGTCTGGGTCTTGGTGTCGCCATAGGCAGCCAACGAGTTCTTTTCGGCGTTCTCGTCAACGACCGAGGGAACCGCGCCACTGACATAGACGGTGGTCTTGCCGGCCGGGACCTCTACGGCTTGGGCGATCGGGAAATCCGAATCCGGAATTTTGTGGCGCACGATCTCCTGCGCTGCCGCACCGCCTGCCCACAAGAATCCCATGGCCAGCATGGCGGCCCCGATCCGCAATCCGTTCATTTGTCTTCTCCTTCTTTGGTAATACGTGTGAACGCCGCAGCGTGGCACATGCGCTCGGATCGCGGCCACACCAAACTCCACTCTTGAGCCTATGCGCTAGCGGGCGCCGGCCACGTCCTCGGCCGACACGGCGTCCTTATAGTCGTTGCCGAAATGGGTCCGCACATAATTGACCACGGCCGCGACCTGTTCGTCGCTCATCATCTGGCCGACCGCCGGCATGCTCTTGAGACCGTGCAAGACCACGTAGACCGGGTAATCGCCGGATTCCAGATTGGTGTTCTTGGCCAGCGGCGGATATTTGCCGGCACCGACCGCGCCCTGGCCCTGATCCATGTGGCATGCCTGGCAGACATTGGCATAGAGCGCTTCGCCGGTCTCTTCGGAGAACATATCCGATTGGCTGAACGTGACGCCGGCCGAGTCGGCAAGCGCCCCGGGTGCGGCGAACCCGGCGAAAAGCATCGTGGCGGCACAAAGGGTGAGCGGATTGAATGATCGTGAGGTCATGATGGGATGCCTTCCGAAGTGAGTGGAACAAGGATTTGACGTCATGGCCGTCACCCGGCAAGAACGCGCTGGTGCAGCCGGGTGATCGCATCCAGGGACGACAGGATCGCCCCTTCCATCCAGGCCGGAATGTATGACGCGTGCTCGCCGGCCAGCACGATGCGCCCGTCGATCTGGCAGAGATTGTCGTAGTGTTCCTTGCGTTTCTCTTCCGTCCAGTCGCCGGCACAGCCAAGTGTGAAGGGCGAGCGGTGCCAAGCTACCGCTACGCCGTTTTCGAACTCGTCCTTGTATTGCGGATGGATTTGCGAGCCATATTCGACGGCGCGCTTGACGCGGTCTTCCGGCGCCAACGACGTGAATTCGTAGGAATTCGGCCCGTTCCAGGTGTAGCAACCAAGCAGCACGCCCTTGCCGGTGGTGTTGAAATCGGTGCTCGGATAGGAGATCTGCGTGATCGGCAGGTTGGTGTAGCTGACGCCGCCGAAGATCAAATCGTCCTCTTCCCAGAAACGGCGCTTGAACTGGAGCCCGACTTTGACCGACGAAGCGTAGGGCACGGCCTCGATCGCCGCCTGCATCGGGCCGCCGACATTGATCTCGATCTGACTGAGGATGGTCAGCGGAATGGTGCAGACACACCAGTCGGCACTCGCCTGCTGCATGGTGCCGGGCTTCTGCGTGTCCTCGTAGAAGGCGGTCACGCCCTTGTCGTCCTGTTCGATCTTGGTGACCTTGGCATTGTAGGTGATGAGGTCGCCGACCTCTTTGGCGAAGGCCTTGCCGATCATATCGATGCCGCCGACCGGCTCGAACATGGTCGTCTGAAACTCATAGAGCGCGTAGTTCGCCATATCGCCCCAGAGCTGCGATTTCAGTATGTCCGACAATCCGATCGGATCGCCCGGCACCGGGGCCGCGCCAAGGCCGCCGCCCGGATCCTTCTCGAAGCCCCGGAACTCGGCGGAAGTCATTCCCTTCACATAGGCATAATCCTTGTCGAGCGACCCCCAGGATTTGAGCGCCTCAAGCAGGATTTCCTGATCCTCCCTGGTGACCGCGTCCTCGAGCTTGCCCTTCTGAGTCACCTTGGCCAGCAGTTCCGAGACATGGCCCTGGAAGTCGGTCTTGATGTGACGGACACGCTGCGGCTTGCCACCGAAGGCATTGGTCGAATGAAGCAAGGCGTTGTGGTTGATCTGCTGGAAGGGCTCCAGCCTGACGCCAAGGCGCTTGCAATAGGCCAGCAGGCCGTTGTGGTGGTAAGGAATGCGCCAGGGGCCGGGATTGATATAGAGGCCTTCGTCGAACTCGCATTTCTGGGTGGCGCCACCCAGTTCGGTATAGGTATCGCCGCCGCGCAGCGTCCAGTTACGCCGCCGGCCCGGTTGTTGTATTCCAGAATCTGCACCTTGTAGCCGGCCTGGCGCAGTTCGAGTGCTGCCGTCATGCCGGCGAGCCCAGCGCCAAGGATCAGTACCGAGGCGCCCTTCGGGTCGCCTTCGAGCTTGACCGGACCCTTATAGCCGGACTCCTCCGCCAGCCCGAGGCTGGTCATGGCCTGGTACATCATCGAACTGCCGGCAGTGAGGCCGATCAGTGAGAGCAGGTTGCGCCTGCTGATGCCGGTCAATCTGTTGAATTGTTCCATCTTTCATCCCTCCGACAGCGGTCCGAAGCCGCCAGGCCACAGCAAAGGAAAGCTTCGGCATGCCCCGGAACCCCGGATCGAACTATGCGCGTTGTCTGTCACATCCTGGTGACATTGTGAGCCGATCGGTGGTTCAGGGCTGGTCTCGCTTTCCTCGGTTGCTTGAACCCTTGAGCCGCCGCAATCGTTCCATGTTGGATAGCTGCGCCGAGCCGTGAGGCCCTATTCGATTGCCTTGCTGAAGGCATCGGTGAATGTCACCCCGCCTTTGTCGCCCGCCTCGCCCAGCATGACATCCATGCGCGCGCCGGTGACACGAACGACGGCAAGACCGCCCATGTAGGCAGCCTTGGGCTTGAACATGTCCAGACCTTCCCGCCGATAGATCATCGGTGTCTCGTGCTGGTGGCCGTGGAAAATGCCGATCACATTGTAGCCTTTGAGGGCTGCAAGCAGCGCGGCGCGCTCGGCATCGCTCCACCAGTGTACCGAGCCTGTGCCTTCATCGTCGAAACTGTGTTTTTCCGGGTCCCAGCTTTCGGTCGAGAACGGGTCCCAGCCATAGTGCTGGAACAGGATGACGGGCCGGCCGTCGGCGGCATAGGTCTTCAAATCGTCCTTGAGCCAGGGCAGGCTGTCACTGGCTCCTTTGGTGGTGTCGCCGGCAAAGCGATGCGCCTGGACGAGGTGCAGCCCGCCCCAATCCCAGGAATAGGCGTCGGACGCCACATCATAGTTCGTGGCTGGCACCGGCGCCTTGAAAAACGCCGATTGGCGATGATTGAGTTCCACATAGTCGCGCAGTTCGCGCCGATACCAGTCGACATGCGGCGGCAACCCGTCCTGATCGAGGTCATGGTTGCCGAGTCCGGTATAGACGGGGAAATGCACCCGGTCCGGACCGACGCCCTGCTGATAGCGTTGGCTGAACTGGCGCAATTGCGCTCCCTCTCCGGGCTTCGCCACCTGACCGCCGCCATCGTCGGTCATGTCGCCGCCAATGATAACGCCGCGCGGTTCGGCGATGCGGTCACCGGCGCTGGCCAGGCCGGTCGCCGCATTGCCGATTTTGGCCGGCCAGCGATGGTTGGAAATGTCGTTGATGGCCGCGATATGGCGTAGAAGATTAGCGTCCGTCTTGCCCTCCTGCGCGCAGTTCGGGCTCAAGCCTTCGGCCATCCGGCAGGCATGGACGTCGCTGATGAACAGGAACGTCGCGTCGATCGAGGCTGTTCGAGACTGGGCGAAGCTCAAACGCGGGAAAGCTGGCACCGTACCAAGGCCGAGCAGCCCTGCCAGTACACAGCGCCGTGAGACAGGCCGCGGGAAGCGTTCATTGCTCATCGCGAGCTGATCTTAGCCTAGCCGATGGGGGAATCCAGTGCGCGGAAGAGGCGAGACACGATCGGTCCCGCCCAGCCCGTTCAGCGCGGCGATCGCTCGCCGCCAGGGATCGCTGTCATCGACGGGGCGCTACCAGCGCGAATGTCGCGCATTGCGGGTCCTTGCCTTGCACGATCCAGGCGCCGCCCGGCACCTCCATCGGACCAAGCAGGATCTGGCCGCCCTTGTCGGTGACCCGCTGGACCGCCGCGTCAATCGCCTCGACGTTGAAATAGAACAGCCAGCCAGGCGAAGGCAGTTCCACGGGCTTGTCCATCATGCCGCCGATCGGATCGCCGCCGGCTGCAAACAGTTGATAGGTGCCCATCGGCCCCATATCGAGCGCGTCGCCCTTGGTCCAGCCGAACTGTCCGGAATAGAATTCGAAGGCATTCTTCCAGTCCGATGCATAAAGTTCATGCCAGCCGACATGGCCGAGCGTCATTGGCGGCACCGGCGTATCGTCGCCGCCGGATGGCTGGAAAAGCATGAACACCGCACCTTGCGGATCGGCTACCACCGAAAAGCTGCCGATATTCGGTATGTCGGCGGGCTCGCGATGGACCGCGCCACCGGCTTGCCTCACCCCATCCGTTGCGGCCTGGATATCGTCGGCTTGAATATATCCGACCCAGGCGGGACCGGCACCCATGTTGAGCGCCTCCTCGGGGACCGGCATCAGTCCGACGACCATTTTTTCGCCGGCGCTCATGACGGTATAGCGCATTTCGGCCTGGTCCATAGCCTGCCCGCGCCAGCCGACGACAGTGCCATAAAAGTCCTCTGCCGCATCGACATCGGTGGTCATCAATTCATACCAGACGAAGGCTTTTGGTGAGCTAGGCATTCTCATGCTCCTTGCAGCAGGTTGATGTCTGACGCCCCCGCCCGACGCGTTCAGGCCGGCTTGGAGCCCTGATGGGCGTTGCGAGGCTCCTCAATGACGATCGTGACCATCGTTAGATCGCCTGCATGACGCGCCCTGATCTTGGACATGCGGCATTACTCCCCGCTATCCAGCAGAACTTCGAAGCCGCCATAGATGAGGCGCTTGCCGTCGAAGGGCATGTCGTCCTCCATTTGCATCCTCTTGTCCTGCATCAGCTTCTTGTTGCCTTCGTCGCGCACTGATTTCGACGGCCACACGATCCAGGAGAAGACGACGTTTTCCGTGGCTTCAGCTTTGACGGCCCCCTTGAAATCAGTGACCTTGCCGTCGGGCAGATCGTCGCCCCAGCATTCAACGATGCGCTCGGCGCCGTATTCCTTGAAGATCGGCGCCGCCTTGGCGGCAATCTTCCGATAGGCCTCCTTCTTTCCAGCGGGTACGGGAATGACAAACCCATCTACGTAGCTCATGATAGACCTCCCTTGATTGCGGAGCGAGTCCCAAGCGGAGGGAAAGCGCTCCATGCTGACAAACTCAGGCAGCCGCGGTTTCGCTCCCGGTGCCGGCCGCCGCTTCGGCGTCCATCCACATCACCTCCCAGATATGGCCGTCCGGGTCCTCGAAGCTGCGGCCATACATGAAGCCGGAGTCCTGCTTGGCGCTCGGATCGGCCCGGCCGCCGGCAGCGCCAGCCTTCTCCACCACATCGTCGACTTCCTGCCGGCTGTCGGCGGAAATGCAGATCAATACCTCGCTCGTGGTGCGGGCGTCGGCGATCTGCTTGGGCGTGAACTGGCGGAACTTGTCGTGCGTCAGCAGCATCGCATGGATGGTTTCAGAAAGGACGATGCAAGATGCGGTATCGTCGCAGAACTGTTCGTTCTTCACTCCGCCGACGCTCTCATAGAAAGCGGTGGCGCGGGCCAGATCGGCGACGGGTAGATTCACGAAGATCAGCTTGGACATCAGGCTCTCCCTTACAATGAGATTTGACCTTGATATACGCCTATGTTAGAAAAGGCAACCATGAAGTTAGAAAAAATAACTCAACCGTCAAACCCCCCGCCTCGCCGCAGCTATAATGACGCATGCGGCATGGCTCATGCGCTCGATCTGATCGGCGAGCGCTGGGCAATGCTGGTGATGCGGGAGCTGATGCTCGGCCCCAAGCGGTTCGGCGATCTTCGCGCCGACCTTCCCGGCATCAGCGCCAATGTGCTGACCCAGCGGCTGGAGGGGCTAGAGGCGGCGGGCCTGCTGACCCGCAGGAAACTGCCACCGCCTGCCTCCATACAGGTCTATGAACTCACCCCTTGGGGCTATGAGAGCGAACCGATCTTCCAGGCGCTGGGACGGTGGGCGGCCCGGTCGCCAGCGCATGATCCGCGCCTGCCGCTGAGTTCGGTCTCGCTGATATTGTCGTTTCGCACGATGTTCGACCCAAGCCGCGCCGCAGGCTTTGCCGCGCGAATTGGCCTGCGTCTTGGCGAGGAAACCTTCCAGATCACGATTGGCGAAGGGCGCATCGAGGCCAGTCGCGACGCCATCGAGGGCGCGGATGTTGTCTTCACCGGAACGGCGCCGGCGATTGCCGCCGCGGTTTACGGCGGTCAACCCCTCGATGCGCTGGAAACCCAGGGCATGCTGTCCATCGCGGGCGAGCGGTCGGTGGCCGAGCGGTTCGTGACGCTGTTTCCGCTGCCAGCAAAGGTCGAACTGGCGGAGTGACGCCTGATCGCGCCAACTGTTGCCTCGATCTACGGCGATGTCTCGTAGACGAGGCAGTTGCCGAGCATCTTCACCTCAGCGCCGATAATGGACGGCAGTTCGGAGATCGGCGCAGGCTTGCACCCGGCCCGAACGGCGGCAGCCAATTCCGCCAACGCGCGCCTGATACGATCCTCGCCGGTCGCTCCAAAGAGCTCGGACGCGGCCTCCTTGCCCGCTTTCTCGAGCGTCCAATGGACCGACAGCACCCGGTAGGCCAGCCTCTCGGTAGCGACGACGGCAGGCCACATCCGCTCGGCGCTCACGCGGTGCCTCGAGGCCGCGCCGACGCTCGCGTCATAGGCCTGCAGCAGCGCGATGGTGCGTTGTTGCAGGTCGCGGTGCGCCCGCTGCGCTGAAGGCGTCGCACTCGTGCCTTGTGCCAGATGTCCGACCATCGCCGCGGTGGCGTCGAGCGTCGCCGCGATCTCCTGGGGAATGCGGACCGCCGCCGCCTGCGGCGTCGTCAGCAGGAAGACCGCCAAGCCGACAACGCAGCCGATCGTGGTGTCGACGCCGCGCACCCAAAGCAGATGGCCGATATCGGCCACCGCATGGCCGCCGGCGGCGATGGTCAGCGCCGCCGCCGTTATGAACACGACCGCCAAGGCATAGTTGCGCATGACGGTCATCTCGATGACGAACTGCAGCGCCATCAGCGTCGCCACCAGCCAAAGGCCCTGCGGATGCGCCGCAAGAACCGCCCCGGCCAGAATAAGGCCGACCCAGGTGCCGCTCATTCGTTCGACGCCTCGCTGGAGCGTATGCGCCCAGCTCAGCCCCTGGTAGAGCACCAGAACGGCGGTGGCGATGGTCCAGTATGCGCGCTCGAAGCCGAGGGCCACGCCGATCATGCCGGCCAGGAGCGCCGCAATGCCCACCCGCGCCGCGGTCAGCATCGCAGGCGACCAAGGCCGAAGAGCCTGCCGCAGCGATCGCGCCGCGCCCGGATGCCCGAGCGGGATGTGGCCGGGATCGGTGTGCTCCCTGCCGCCAGGAGGATTGTTCGCCTGATCGGCAAGCCGGCGCGCAATCGCGGCGGCGGACGCCGGCATCATTCGCCCCTGAACCACGGCGTTCACCGCGTCCGCGAAGAGCACGTTCAACTCGCGGCTCAGTGCGCGCAGCCGGCTCAATGCGCCGTTTGGCCGGGGCCGCGCCGGCTGATGGCTGATCAGCGTCGTCCATGCCTCGTACATCGCCATGGCGGCCGAGTGCCGCGCCGCATCCTGCTGCGGCTTGCCGACCGCTTCGATGAAGCGTGCCACCGCCTGCCCCGCAGCCGCGACCGCCGCCTTTTCGGGCCCGCGCGGCCAGAACAGGGCGCCGGCCATATGCATCACCCATGCAAAGGCGCCACCGGCCAGCACCAGCAGACCGGCATGAATCGGGCTGAGATGCGCGGCCGGCAAACCGGTGCCGACCGCGCAGGCGAGCGCGAACATATAGGCGCCGGGTGGTGGAACTCGCAGCGCGCTGCACAGGAACGTGGCCACTACGGCGATCAGCGCCACAGTGGAAACGACCAGCCAAGGATCCGACGCCGCCCAAACGCCAAGACCGACCGAGACCGCGAAGGAAACGGCAACGACCGCCAGATGGATGGCGCGGTTGAGGTAGGGCCGATCGCCGCCATAAAGCGCCGTGAAGGCGCCGATAGTCGACATCAGCCCGGCAGGAATGTCTCCCGCTGCCCATCCGATCAGCACCGGAACGCCCATGCAGACCGCCGCCCGTGCTGCGTGCGGCCAGCGCCGTTTGGCATCGCGCAGCTTGAACATGGCGCTTATGGCGAAGGCGGCTCGCGGCGGCGCGGGCGGGAGCGGGGTCGGTGATAGAACGGGCGGCCGATTCATGTCCGCATCTTCCCACGACGGTGAATGCAACGCTATCCACCGTCATCATTGCATGATGCGTGGCAAGTCATAGGCGTTGCCGATGCACGCTCCACATGGCGGACTGAAGTTCGACGATCGAGCACAACCTGAAATGTTGCTTCACTTTTTTAGCAGCATGCCGGGAGCGCTCTTGTCAGCGTTTCGGGGTGCGATAAATTTCGAGTTGGGGCTTGGGTGAACCACCTGCCGATTAGGAGGCGACCATGAAGCACCAAACCTACGACGAACTCCAGGCCGTCGCAGAGGTTCACAGCGAGCCGACGCGCGCGCCAATGACAAGGAGCCAGCGGCTTGAACGCTGGGCGGAACTCCTTGAGATGAACCCCGAACGTTGCTTGGGCGCTCTCCCCGGCACCGAGCATCAGCCCTCCACGATACGCCAGACGATGCGTAGCGCTGGTTCGCCGATCACGGTTGCGTTCGAGGATCCGCTTCTGCGCGCCGAAGGGCTCGAAGGCGACACCTATGGCGACGCCAAGCGCTTCTTCGAAATCACCGATTGGCAGCTTCACGATATCGTGTGCCACTGCCATGTCGGCGCGACCATGCCGGCCTCCAGGGCGGCGCGGCGCGTGCGCGCGGCAATCGGCGGAAGGTTCAACATCCTTGCGCGACTGCGGGAAGCGTTTTTCCTGTAGCAGCGCGAAATATATCGGCCGGCGTCGCGCGAGAGGTCTCGCCCAACGCCGCCGGCATTTTTGAACTGCCTGGCCAGGGACGGCCAGGCGGCATTGTATTCTGGCCTGCCCGCGCGGCTATTTTCGTTTCAACGCATCTGCCAATACTGCTCCAAAGGAGCCGGTCTGAGCGGAAGGCGCATCGCGCCGCTGCCTTGGCGATGGCGACCGCGAGCCCTTGCCGTGGCTGGCTTCGCGCGCATTCGGGGCTCCGCTCCGTGCGCCGTCATCGGCTTGCTTGCGCATGGTGAGACCGATGCGCTTTCGGCCGACATCGACCTCGACCACGCGCACCTTCACCACGTCGCCGGCCTTCACCACCTCATGCGGGTCCTTCACGAAGCGGTCGGCAAGCTGCGAGACGTGGACCAGCCCGTCCTGATGGACGCCGATATCGACGAAAGCGCCGAAGGCGGCGACATTGGTCACCGTGCCTTCCAGCATCATGCCCGGCTTCAGGTCCTTGATATCGTCGACACCCTCGGCAAAAGAGGCGGTCTTGAAGCTCGGCCGGGGGTCGCGTCCCGGCTTTTCCAGTTCGGCGATGATGTCGCGCACCGTCGGCAGGCCGAACCGCTTGTCGACAAAGGCGCGGGGGTCGAGTGCCTTCAGCGCCGCGCTGTCACCCATCAGGCTTCGCACGTCGCGCCCGCAAGCGGCCACGATCTTCTTGGCCACGCCATAAGCCTCCGGGTGGACCGCCGAGGCGTCGAGCGGCTCGCCACCGTCGCGGATGCGCAGAAAGCCGGCGCATTGCTCGAAAGTACGCTGTCCCAGACGGGGCACTGTCATCAGGTCGCGGCGGCTGGCGAAGGGGCCATTGACGTTTCGGTGTGTGACGATCGCCTCGGCCAGCGACGCGCCGAGACCGGACACGCGCGACAACAGCGGGGCGGACGCCGTGTTGAGATCGACGCCGACCGCGTTCACCGCATCCTCGACCACCGCCTCCAGCGAGCGGCCGAGCCGGTATTGATCCACATCGTGCTGATATTGACCGACGCCGATCGACTTCGGCTCGATCTTGACCAGTTCGGCCAACGGGTCCTGCAGCCGGCGCGCGATGGAAACCGCTCCGCGCAACGACACGTCTAGGTCGGGAAACTCGGCGGCACCCGTGGCCGACGCGGAATAGATCGAAGCACCGGCCTCCGAAACGATGACCTTGGTCGGCTTGGGCGTCGGCAAGTCGCCAAGCATGTCGGCCACCAGCTTTTCGGTTTCGCGGCTGCCTGTACCGTTGCCGATGGCGATCAGATCGATGCCGTGCTTGCGGATGAGCGCTGCAAGCTCGGCCTGCGTGCCGCGAACATCGTTGCGCGGCGGAAAGGGATAGACGGTCGTCGTATCAAGAAGCTTGCCGGTGCCGTCCACCACTGCGACCTTGACCCCTGTGCGGATGCCAGGATCAAGCCCCATCGTCGGCCGCGAGCCAGCCGGCGCGGCAAGCAGAAGGTCCTTGAGGTTACGGGCAAAGACACGGATCGCCTCCTCCTCGGCACGCTCGCGCAACTCGCCCATCAGGTCGAGCGACAGCGACAGCTTGAGCTTGACGCGCCAGGTCCAGCCGGCAACCTCCATCAGCCACAGATCGCCGGGCGCCTTGCTTGCAATGTCGATCGAAGCGGCAACCATGCGCTCCACCGGCTTGACCGGGCTCGTGTCGTCCGCATCGATCTCGATTTCGAGCGACAGCACGTCCTCATTGCGGCCGCGCAGCATTGCCAGCGCCCTATGGCTCGGAACGCCCGACCAGCGCTCGAAATGGTCGAAATAGTCGGAAAACTTCGCGCCCGCCTCCTGCTTGCCGTCGATGACGCGGGCGCGCAGGAATGCGTTCTCCTTCAGATAGGAACGCAGGCGGCCGAGCAGATCGGCATTCTCGGCGATGCCCTCGGCGATAATGTCCCGCGCGCCCTCGAGCGCCGCCTTCACGTCGGGCACTTCCTCCGTCACGAAGCCTGCCGCCAGTTCGGCCGGTACCTGCGTCCGGTCCGCGAGTATCGCTTCGGCGAGCGGGCCCAGCCCGCGCTCGCGAGCGATCTCGGCGCGGGTGCGACGCTTCGGCTTATAGGGCAGATAGATGTCTTCGAGATCGGCCTTGGTGACGGCAGCGGCGATCTTCGCCTCCAGATCGTCCGTCAGCTTGCCCTGGCTGCGGATCGATTCCAGGATCGTGTCACGGCGCGCGTCGAGCTCGCGCAGATAGACCAAGCGTTCTGACAGGGTTCGCAATTGCGTGTCGTCGAGCCCGCCGGTGACCTCCTTGCGGTAGCGCGCCACAAAGGGCACGCTTGCGCCTTCGTCGAGCAGGGAAATCGCGGCGCCGACCTGCTCAAGCCTTGCATTGATCTCGGCGGCGATGAGCGATGCGATGCGTTTGTTGTCGGCGGCCATGGCAATCCGTGAGCTGTTGAACGGGCGTCGGACCATAGTCGCTCGCAGCCGCGACGCCAATGCGGCTTGCGGATAGCGCAATTCAGGTCCACAGGAAACCCGGCATCTCTAGTCGTCATAACGAGTTAGGAGCACGATTTGGTGGGTGATCGTTATCTTGTCCTGGCTGGCGGACTTTGCGGAGCAGCCGGTGTTGCGCTTTCGGCGGCTGCCGCGCATCGCGGCGGCGGCAATCTCGCGACCGCTGCGTCCTTCCTGCTCGTTCATGCACCGGCCTTTCTGGCGCTCGCGCAGCTTGAAGCCGGACGGCTCGTCAGGATCGGCGCCTTCGCCCTCCTCATCGGCCTTGTACTTTTTGCCGGCGATCTCCTGTTCCGCGAGTTCCTCGGCACAAGGCTGTTCCCGATGGCAGCGCCTTCGGGCGGAACGCTGATGATTGTCGGCTGGCTGATCGTCGCAGCTTCGGCCTTTCGGCGACGATGATTAGCCGGCGTAACGGGCTTCGTGATCCAGCAACCAGCGTTTGCGCGCAACGCCGCCACTGTAGCCGGTAAGATTGCCATCCGCGCCGATCAATCTATGGCAGGGAATGACGATGCAGAACGGATTTGCCCCATTCGCATGGCCGACGGCTCGCGCCGATCGAGGCCTGTGGAGCCTCCCTGCAAGCTGAGCGTAGGTGACGGGGCGGCCCGGATCTATCGCCCGCAGGGCATTCCACACGGTTTCCTGAAACGCCGTACCATTCGACCTCAGAGGAATATCGAGGAGCGCGCCGAGGTCGCCTTCGAAATAGGCTTCGAAGCTCGCCTTGACGGATTCAGGCGCCTCACCCGCGGCGAAGTTACGGTTGAACCCAAGCCTACGGTCGAGCAGGCGCCGAAGACGCACCTCGCAATCGGCGAAATCCGCCGCGCGCAGAATACCATCACCATCGATCGCCAGCAGCATGTCGCCGAGCGGGGTCGTTACCCGGCCTATCCGCAAGGAAATCGCCTGGCCGCTACTTCGCATCGTGGAAAATGATGCCGAGCGTATGGCGCTGCCCGGAACGGACGCGGCTGACCCCATGGCGCAGATTGACGCGGTAGCTTCCCCGCGCGCCCTGTACCGGCCGGTTGTGGACGGCGAAGGCCACCGCGTCGCCCTGCCCAAGCGGCACCACCTCGGCGCGGCTCTGCATGCGCGGGCGCTGCTCGGTAAGCACGAACTCGCCGCCGGTGAAATCCTCGCCCGGCTTTGACAGCAGGATTGCGACCTGCAACGGAAACGCCAGCTCGCCATAAAGGTCCTGGTGCAGGCAGTTGAAATCGCCCGGCACGTATTGCAGCAGAAGCGGCGTCGGGCGGAGCTGCCCCGCATCATGGCAGAGCTTCAGGAAGTCGGCATGATTATGCGGGTAGCGCCCATCGATGCCCATCCTCTCGTTCCACTGATTGGCTATCGGCGCAAGGCGCGCATAGAGCGCCGTGCGCAACCCGGCAATCAGATCGGGAAGCGGATATCTGAAATAGCGATACTCGCCCTTGCCGAAGCCGTGGCGTGCCATGTGGATATGGCTGCGAAAATGCTGCTCATCCGCATAGAGCGCAGCGATCTCCCCGCACTCTTGTGGTGTCAGCAGTTTTTCGATGACGGCGCAGCCGTAGGAGTCCAGCTCGCCCGCAAGCGCCGGCCAGTCATAGCCGTCGACGCGCTGCCCGGCTGCGGCTGCCGGCACGATTTTTGCCCGCGCATTCATGCCTTCGCCTCCTTCTCCAGCAAGGCGCGCTTGCGCTCAACGCCCCAGCGATAACCGGATAGCGCGCCGTCATTGCGCACCACACGGTGGCATGGAATGGCGACCGCGATGCTGTTGGCCGCGCAGGCCTGGGCCACCGCCCGCACCGCTTTGGGCGCGCCGATGCGTCGAGCAACATCGGCATAGCTTGCCGTCTCGCCGGCAGGTATGTCGCGCAGAGCTTGCCAGACGCGCTGCTGGAAGGCCGTTCCACGCACGTCGAGCGGCAGGTCGAAGCCGATTGCCGGTGCCTCGACGAAACCGACCACTTTGGCAACCAGCGCTTCGAAGTCGGCATCGCCGCCGATCAGATCGGCTTTCGGGAACCGGTCCTGGAAATCGCGGACGAGCTTGTCCGGGTCATCACCGAGTTGAATGGCGCAAACGCCCTTGTCGCTCCTGGCCACGAGAATGGAGCCCAGAGAACATTCGCCGACGGCGAACCTGATTTCGGCTTCCGTACCGCCATCGCGGAACGCGGTCGGGGTCATGCCCAACACCTCGTTGGAGGTTGCGTAAAATCGGCTGCCGGAGCTGAACCCGGCATCGTAGATCGCCTCGGTCACGCTGCCTTTTCCCTCGGCAAGTTCCTTGCGCACGCGCTTGGTCCGATGCGCCAGCCCGTAAGCCTTCGGCGTCAGTCCCGTCAGCGCCTTGAACAGACGGTGGAAATAGGATGGGCTCATGCCGACTGCGGCGGCCAGCGCCTCAAGCGTCGGCAGTTCCTCGGCCTCTTCGATCCTGCGACAGGCCGCAGCGATCACGCGGGCGTGCTCATCGCTCAACCGCGCATCGTTCGGCCGGCATCGCTGGCAGGGCCTGAAGCCGGCAGCTTCCGCAGCCGCGCAGCTCTCGTGAAAGACGACGTTCTGGGGCTTGGCCCGACGCGACGGGCAGGAGGGACGACAATAGACGCCGGTCGTCCTCACGGCGTAGACAAATCGGCCGTCGAAGGCCGGATCGCGATCGATGACGGCCTGCCAGCGCGGGTCCTGCTCGGTCCGCGTCAGCGGCTTGGCGGTCGGCTGCTTTTCCATGACAAGGTTCATTTTTCCTGTCCTTCGGATTGATCTTGTCACGTTACATAGCGGCCCGGCCAGTGCCAGACACTCCGCTCCTTGCTTTCAAATTCCAGGAGGCGTTTGCGATAGGCTAAGCCGGATTGTCACTGCCATTCATCAGAATTGCCGCGCTGAAGCGGTATGGCCGGCTTGCTAAGCTCGCTGCTCAAGCTGCTGTAGCAGGAGGTTCGAATGCTGCGTTCGGCAATTCTGATTGGACTGGCGGTCGCTGCCAGCACCGCCTTCGCCGCAGACGAAGTGTCGGTCGAAGAGGGGCTGCGCATCGCCATTATCGGCGGTTGCCATGACTGCCACACTGACGGCTTTGCGGCTAGCGAGGGAAAGATCGACCCTGAAAAGGCGCTCAGAGGCAATCCTGTCGGCTTCCAGGGACCGTGGGGCACCACCTACCCGCCCAATCTTCGCATCACGCTGTCGAAAATGGACGAAGACGAGTTCGTTTCCTACAGCCGCGAACTCAAGACAAGACCGCCTATGCCGTGGTTCGGCGTGCGCGCATTGACCGACAATGAGCTGCGGTCCTTTTTCCGATATGTGAAGTCGCTGGGAGAACCTGGGGAACCGGCGCCGGACTATGTGAAACCCGGCGACGCGCCAAAATCGCCTTACATCGTTTTCGTACCGCCGCAGATGCCGGAGAAATAGGACCGGCACCCGCCAGCGGCCGCGGCGTCGTGCCGGCTCAGGCGGCCTTCGGCTTGCGACCCCGCTTGGCAGGCGCCTTCGCCTGTTCCGGTTCGGCACGCGGCTTGCGGCCGAGGCCCATCTGCTTGGCTAGCACCGATCTGCTGGCGGCATAGGCTGGCGCCACCATCGGATAGTCAGCCGGAAGTCCCCACTTGGCGCGATACTCCTCGGGCGTAAGATTGTGGTGTGTTGCCAGGTGCCGTTTCAGTGATTTGAATTTCTTTCCGTCTTCAAGGCAGACGATGTAGTTTTCCGAAACGGATTTCTTGACCGGAACGGCAGGTTTGAGGGGCTCGGCGTCCTGCTGCTTGTGGTCGCCTGAAATGTTGGCAAGCGCCACGTGAACCTGGCTTATCAATGCTGCAAGATCGGCAGCGGGAACCGGGTTTTTCGAGACATAGGCCGAAACAATATCGGCGGTCAGCTCGATATGGGTGTCGACATCCAAAACTTTGGGGGTGCTTGCAGCGTCAGGCATTTCTCTCTCCGTAATATTGGTCCGCCGAGCGTGACCTATGGGAGATTCATCGTCGAAGCAATATAAGACCTCCATCAGTCTTTGGAAAGTTGCGATTTAAAGCGAAAATATCGATATCCGGTAACGCAGGGCGACGTCCGTCGGCAGCGGACTCACGCTTCGGGGCGTTTGCGCCTGGAGTGCCAATCAAAATCGATCGAGCCTTCCTCGGCCTTGTGGAAGAACTGCGAGCAGACCAGCCAGCCTTTGAGCGGGCGAAGCAGCGCCACGCAACTCAGCACCGTAAGCGGCAAGGTGGTGAGCAGATGAGCCCAAAGCGGCGGATCGAATGTCACCTGCAGCCACCCGCCGAAGGCCAGCGCCGGAACCGCCGCGATCGTCATGGCGAAAAACGCCGGGCCATCGGCCGGATCGGCGAAGGAATAGTCCAGGCCGCAGATTTCGCAACGCGGGGCAAGCTTCAGATAGCCAGAAAACAGATGCCCTGTCTGGCAGCGCGGGCAGCGCCCCTTGATGCCGGTCATCATCGGGTCGCTGGTGGGGGTGTAGCCTTCCGATGAATATTGGATCTCTGGCAAAATCGCCTCCTCTTTTCGGCCCGATCGGCCGCCGACATTCCAATCATGCTCCATACATATGCAAACGGCCACTTGAGTTCAATAGGTTGCCGGCATATAATTCGCATACACTCCAGTCAATATCTGGAAAGAGATGGATTGTATGCACGCGCGCATCCGGAACGATCTTATCGGAGAATTAGGGTCGCCCGACCTCACCTCAAGTGGAGTGAGAACGCCTTGCGGCTTCCTGACGCGCCGGTAAGACTTCCGGAGAACCCGGCGATAGGATTACGGTCTGGACAGCCCGAGGGAAAGGGCGGCACCATGCAACGTCATGAACGCCCCGGATGGACGGCACAACCAGCAATCGTGGCGACAGCGATTGTGCATGCAGGAGAGGTCCATTTATGTTCGGCCTGACCGCGCTTGAACTGGCCCGCATTCAGTTCGGTTTCACTATTTCCTTCCACATCGTCTTTCCCGCCATCACCATCGGACTTGCAAGCTATCTCGCGGTGCTGGAAGGGCTTTGGCTGTGGAAGCGCGACGGGGTCTACCGCGACCTCTATCATTTCTGGTCGAAAATCTTCGCGGTCAACTTCGCCATGGGCGTGGTTTCCGGACTAGTCATGGCTTACCAGTTCGGCACCAACTGGAGTTACTTCTCGGCCTTCGCCGGCAGCATCACCGGCCCGCTGCTTGCCTATGAAGTGCTCACCGCCTTCTTCCTGGAGGCCGGTTTTCTCGGGGTCATGCTCTTCGGCTGGAACAAGGTCGGGCCGGGGCTGCATTTCTTTTCCACCATCATGGTGGCGCTCGGCACATTGATATCCGCAACCTGGATTCTCGCGTCGAACAGCTGGATGCAGACGCCACAAGGCTTTGAGATCATCAACGGCATCGTGGTGCCGGTGAACTGGTTCGAAGTCATCTTCAATCCTTCGTTTCCCTACCGCCTGGCGCATATGACTGTCGCCGCATTCCTCGCCACCGCGCTCTTCGTGGGCGCATCGGGGGCATGGCATCTTCTGCGCGGCAACGACACAAAGCGCGTGCGCACCATGCTTTCGATGGCGATGTGGATGCTGCTGGCCGTCGCACCGCTGCAAATTCTCATCGGCGACCTGCACGGCCTCAACACGCTGAAGCATCAGCCGGCAAAGATCGCGGCCCTTGAGGGCCATTGGGAAAACAAGCCGGGGGAAGCCGTTCCGCTCACCCTGTTCGGCTGGCCCGACATGCAGGCCGAGACGACACATTACGCACTGAAGGTTCCCCATCTCGGCAGCCTGATCCTGACCCATGACTGGAACGGCCAGTTTCCAGGTCTGAAAGAGTTTGCGCCCGAAGACAGGCCGAACTCCACGGTGGTGTTCTGGAGCTTCCGCATCATGGTCGGGCTCGGCCTGCTGATGCTTCTGCTCGGCGTCTGGAGCGCATGGCTGCGCTGGCGCGGCACCCTCTACCAATCGACGGCTTTTCTGCGCTTCGCCACGTGGATGGGGCCGTCCGGGCTGATCGCGCTTCTCGCCGGCTGGTTCACCACCGAAATCGGACGCCAGCCCTGGATCGTCTATGGCGTCATGCGCACCGAGGATGCCGTTTCCAACCATTCGGCACTGACTATGGGCGTCACGCTGCTGCTTTTCGTGATCGTCTATTTCAGCGTGTTCGGCGTCGGCACCGGCTATATGCTGAAGCTGGTCGGCAAAGGACCTGAAGAGGCCGATGAGCTTGCCGAAAAGGACGACAGGCAGTCCCGCAGGCCCGCGCGTCCCCTTTCGGCCGCGCCCGACCTTGTCGGCACGAACTCGCAAATCAATGGCCGCAAGGGAGGCTGAGGCAATGGGCATCGATCTTCCGGTCGTCTGGGCCGTCATCATTGCCTTCGGCCTGATGATGTATGTCATCATGGACGGGTTCGATCTCGGCATCGGCATCCTGTTTCCCTTCGTGCGCGACCGCTCCGATCGCGACGTCATGGTCAATACCGTGGCCCCGGTCTGGGACGGAAACGAGACCTGGCTGGTGCTTGGCGGAGCGGCGCTGCTGGCGGCTTTTCCGCTCGCCTACTCGGTCATACTCACCGCTCTCTACCTGCCCCTTGCATTGATGCTTTTGGGGCTGATCTGGCGCGGGGTGGCATTTGAGTTCCGGTTCAAGGCCGACGAGCACCACAAGCCGTTCTGGGACATGGCCTTCACCGGCGGCTCCTATGTCGCAACCTTCTTCCAGGGCGTGTCGCTCGGTGCCTTCCTGAACGGATTTGCAATCGAGAACGGCGCCTATGCCGGTGGCGCCCTAGACTGGATTACGCCATTCAGCCTGTTCACCGGGCTTGGCCTCTTGGTCTCTTATGCGCTGCTCGGCAGCACCTGGCTGATCATCAAGACGGAAGGCGCGTTGCAACGCCGGATGGTGGCGCTGGCGCGGCCTGCGACGATCACGTTGCTCGTGGTGATCGGCATCGTCAGCCTGTGGACACCGCTTGAGCATCCTGCAATCGCCGAACGCTGGTTTACCTTGCCCAACATTCTCTTCTTTGCGCCCGTGCCGATCCTCGTTCTGGTCACCACCTGGGGAATTCTGACGACGCTCAAGCAGGAGGCGCAGTCCGCACCCTTCCTGCTCGCCCTGTTCCTGCTGTTTCTCGGCTATAGCGGGCTTGGCATCAGCCTGTGGCCGAATATCATCCCGCCCGACATTTCCATTCGGGAAGCCGCCGCGCCGCCGCAAAGCATGGGATTCACGCTGGTCGGCGCGCTGTTCATCATCCCGGTCATCCTCGCTTATACGGCATGGTCTTATTACGTGTTCCGCGGCAAGGTGAAGGCTGGCGAGGGCTATCACTGATGGCGGCCGCCCCACGCGAAACTCCGAGCTGGCCGCGCCGGATCGGCTGGCTCGTGCTGATCTGGACCGTCAGCGTGGTCGCACTGGGCGCAGTCGCGCTGCTCTTCCGCATCCTCATGAATATGGTCGGGCTGACGGCCTGACTTTCCACAAACGGATCGACCTATGTACACCGCCCTCCGCCAGGCGCTCGAGCCGCGCGACTTTCACGACCGCATCTACAAGGGCGATGTCCTGCGCCTGCTCGGGCTCGAGCCGATGCGCGAACTTGTCGACTTCACCCGCGCATTCCTGGAAGACGCCTTCGCGCCTTTCGCGCCGGTCGAGATCCACAAGCACCTGTCTCACGAGCAACAGACGGTGAGCTTTGCCGAGCGGCAGCGCGATTTCGCGCGATCACCCGAGGTGAGGCACCTGTGGCGGGCCGTCTTCGAGCATGCCGGCCTCGCCGCCGAGGGGCTGGCGCGCGACAGTCTTTACCTGCGTTTCCAACCGCACCAGCCCGCCGGAGCCGCGGTGCCACGCGCCCGCACCACCGCTACCATCGCCTTCCACCGCGACACCTGGGGCTCCAATCTCTATGCCCAGACCAATTGGTGGGCGCCGATCTATGACATCACCGAGGGACGCACTTTTGCGATCTATCCGTCGCTGTGGGATCGTCCGGTGGCCAATACCAGCGCCGATTTCGATCTGGCCGTCATTCTGGAGCGGTCGAAGGCCGGAGGTCGCAATGCGGTCGACGCCGACGCGGCGATACCGCATCTGACCGAAAGGCTGGAGGTCTTCGACGCAACCCCCGTGGTGATCGCGCCCGGCGAAATCATCGCCTTTTCCAGCGCTCATGCACATGCCGGCGTGCCGAACTCGACCGGACTGACCCGCATTTCGCTCGAAACGCGCACGCTGTGGATCGATGACGTGCGGACCGGACGCGGCGCCCCCAACCTCGACGGCTACGCGCCGTGGATGTCGCCTGGAATGTTTCGCAGGGTAAGCGACGAAACCCCCTTGAACGAACTCCTCGGCATGAGCCGCGTCGAGCACTTCAATGGACCATGGCCTGCCGGCCGCGCCTCAGTCAGTTGAGGCTGGACACACTACACCACCATCGAAGACATGGTGGGCTGCTGCGCAAGCAAGTCGGCGACTGTCCGCAGGCTGGCGGCGAGCGACGCCTGGTCCGGCGTCGCACCGAGCCCGAGCCGAACCGCCTCCGGCGCCGGCCCGAAAACAGAGAAGGCATCGCTGGTGACGACGCCTATCCCGACCGAGCGCAAGCGCGCCGAAAAGTCGTTGCGATTCCAGTGCTTCGGAAGTTTCAGCCATGCATGGAAGCCTTCCGCGTCGGACTGCACGAGATCTGCCGGCAGGATCTTCGCGACGATCCTCTGCCGCTGCCTGGCCTCAGCGCGGATTGCGGCAAGCACGGATTGGGCGACGCCGTCTTCGATCCACTTGGTTGCGACCGCCGTGGCAAGCGGGGAAGCCATGCCGGCAGTCGCGCGGACCGCGCCTGCCAGATGCGCGACGGCACGCCCCTGCGGAACAACGACATAGGCAACACGCAGGGCGGGCGCGACGCACTTCGCCAGACCGGCGACGTGGTAGACGATATCGGGGCCTAATGCCGCCAACGGCGGCACCGGATCGGCCGGCAAGGCGCCATAGGCATCGTCTTCAATGATCGTAACGTCATATTGGCGAGCGACCGAGACGATGCGCTGACGCCTGTCATGAGAGAGCGTGGCGGTGGTCGGATTGTTCAGCGTGGGATTGCAGTAGAGCGCCTTCGGCGCATGTTCGCGGCAAGCCGCTTCGAACGCTTCGGGAATGAGACCCTCCGCATCCATTTCGATGCCTGCGACGCGAATGCGCAGATGCTCGGCCACGGCGAGGAAACCCGGATAGGCGAGCGCCTCGGCGCAAACCGTTTCGCCCGGGCCGGCCAACGAACCGAGAAGGGCAAGCAGCGCCCCTTGTGCGCCGGGGCAGACAAGCAGTTGGCTAGGGCTGATCTCGCCGAGACGCGGCGCCAGCCACACCGCACCGGCAGCCCTGTCCCGCGCAGCGCCCCCGGCTTCCTGGTAGCGCATCAGCAGATCAAGCCCCTCGCCGGCCTGAAGGTCGGCGATGCCGTCCCACATCCGCGCGGCCAGTTCCGGATCATCGAAACGCGGCGGCAGGTTCATGCTCATGTCGACGAGCCCGGTGGCTGTCGGCGTGTTCGCAGGACGCCGTGCACGAACATAGGTGCCCTGCCCGACGCGACCTTCGACCAGCCCGCGCCTGCGCGCTTCGGCGTAGGCACGGCTGACGGTGGTGAAGTCTATGCCGAGGTGATCGGCAAGCGCCCGCTGCGGGGGCAGGCGGGATCCGGCGGGCAGCTTGCCCGATGTGATATCGGTCGTGAGCGCGTCGGCGATCGCCAGGTAGAGCGGCCCCGCCGTCCTTGAAATCGAAGGTGACCAAATCGTTGCAGTCATTTTGCCATTTTCGCGTCTAAAAAACCCATATATATGTACAATGTATGCTCCTTATTGCAAGCCGGCTCCACACCATACAATCTTTATTGTCGTTGCCGAACTTGACGGTTCTGCGTTAGTTTCGGCGATGCTCGATCAAAATAAATCCGACGATGTTCTCGGTCTGCTCATGCAAGTTGGCGCGGCGCATCTGCTGGATGCGTCGACAGCCGCCATTTATTTGACCGACGATCGAGGCCGGATCACCTATTACAACGAAGCCGCCGCGGCATTGTGGGGCCACCGCCCCATTCTCGGCACCAGCGAATGGTGCGGCTCCTGGAAGCTGCGCTACCCTGATGGCCGGCCGATGCCACATGACGAATGCCCGATGGCAATCGCAATCAAGGAGAACCGCGCGCTGCAGGGCGAAGCGATGGCCGAACGCCCCGACGGTACGCTCATCCCGTTCCTGGCATTCCCTTCGCCCGTACGCGACCGCTCCGGCGTAATGATCGGCGCAATCAACATCCTGACTGATATCACGGAGCACAGGAAGGCCGAGGAGGCAACCTATCGCCTGGCTGCGATCGTGGAATCGTCCGACGACGCCATCGTCAGCAAGACACTTTGCGGCGTGGTCACCAGCTGGAACCTGGGGGCGCAGCGCTTGTTCGGCTATTCCGCCGAAGAAGCGATCGGCAAGCACATCAGTTTCCTCATTCCCGCGGACC
>NZ_JBLLVA010000046.1:0-25208 GCF_047739745.1 Borborobacter xinjiangensis
GCGAGGCGTGATCGCCGTCGAATGGTCGAGGACGGGTGACGACAAGTCGCGCCTGCGGCTGACTTGGAAGGAAAGCGGCGGCCCGGCCGTGAAAGAGCCTTCGCGCAGAGGCTTTGGTCGCGTCGTCCTGGAAAGGGTGGCGCCGACGGCGGTGGATGGCGTCGGCCATGTCAGCTATGAGCCGAGCGGCATCACATGGACGCTGGATGCGCCCTTGAGCGCACTCACCGAGATGAAGATCGACTAGGGGTTTTCCTTCCCCTGTCAGCTATATGTAGCGATGATCTGGATTTCTACGACGGCCATCAAGATGGGTTTGCCGAGCATGCAGTGAGTCAACACCGAAAGCGATCACAATGTCATTTCGAACGAGCGCTTGCTCGGGCACCAACGCAAACATCTCGGGCATCCGTCGTGATGCTACTTCCAGCGCCGGACCGGGAGTTCAAAGCAATCGACGGATTACGGGAGCGATCACCTGGATGTGGCGCTGCTATTGGTTACTTGGCTCGGCTCCTTCAGAACGTGGCGGGTGCGGCGCTAGCGTCCAGCATTCTCGCGAAGCTCCAACGATCGCGGAGCTTCAGAAGGCAGCATGATTTCGCGCTGATTAACGTGCGCAAAGACCATGCGTGCAGCAGCAGCAGCGATCCTTCGATGGTTGACTTCCCGGCTCGTGTTCGCTAGGCACGATTTCAATCCGTATTGCCGCGGCTGCTGAACCCAAGGCAAACGGAGAAGCAAAATGCCAAATTCAATCGTCCGGCGTTCCGACGCATCCGGACATCAGGTCCGGGCAGATATTGCCGATCGACTACGGTATGGAGCAGGCTTTGTGAGGGCCGTTGAGCTAAGCCATGTCAGGTATCGCGTCGTCTTGTCGTCGCGGAGCGGTGCGGACCGTAGCTAAATCCACCCTAAATCCCATTTTCGAGCCGCGTTCCAGGAACATATCGTCTGCGTGCTTGCTTTAGAATTCATCAGTGCGATCCCACGCGGCTTGGAGGTTCTTGAATGCGGGAATCGGTCAATCGGGTCCTGCTCGCGATTTTGGTGCTTTTGATTGCACTGGTCATCGCTCAGCCGTTTATCGACAGGTGGCTTGTCTCCCGAAGTACACCTCAATCCATTGCACCGCGTGCAGACCTCAGCGACTTTGAGAATTCGAGCGTGCGCCTGTTCGAAACCATCGCGCCCTCCGTGGTACAAGTTGGGGTACTTCGAGATGGGCCGACAGTTAGTGCGGGATCGGGAACCGGCTTTGTATGGGACGCGAGCGGCCATATCGTTACAAACAACCATGTCGTCGACAATGGAACGTCGATCTTCGTGCGTTTCGCTTCTGGGGAAGTCGTCCAAGCCAATCTCGTTGGACGCACACCAAACTACGACCTCGCGGTCCTTCGCTTACAGGGCAGCGTCAGCCAGCCTCCTCCAATTCCTCTCGGCACGGCTGGTGAGCTGAAGGTCGGGCAAGTGGCCTACGCCATTGGGAACCCGTTCGGACTTGACCAGTCACTCACGTTTGGGGTGATCAGCGCACTCGAGCGGCGGTTGCCGACCAGCGGCGGACGCGAAGTTTCCAATGTGATTCAGACAGACGCCGCTATCAATCCGGGCAACTCGGGCGGACCACTGCTCGACTCGGCCGGGAGACTGATTGGCGTCACGACCGCGATCTACTCTCCGTCTGGTACGAATGCAGGGATAGGCTTCGCCATTCCGGTTGACGTGGTGAATCGGGTTGTCCCTACACTTATTCGAACAGGGCGGTTTCCCACCCCCGGGATAGGCATCGCCGTCGCCGACGAGTTCGTGGGGGCGCAGCTGGGATTGAGCGGGGTGGTAGTAGCCGCCGTCATGCCTAACTCACCCGCAGGAGAAGCTGGACTAATCGGTATGGATCAAACCTTAGGTAGGCTCGGTGATGTCATCGTTGCCCTGGACGGGAAACCCGTTCGGCATCTGGCAGAGCTTACCTCCGGTTTGGAAACGGCCGGTGTTGGCGGACAGGTGGAGCTTACCGTTCAACGAGGTGGCCGCGAGCGACACGTAACAGTGCCGGTCGTAGACATCGGGAATTGAAGTTGCCAATTCGTTCGGCCAAACTACATGGCGGCGGGGCTGTTAATCCTGAGCAAGGATCTGAGAAATGGTGGCAACCAGACGTCCACTTGGCCGCTGAATTCGTCTCGACATTACAATGGACGGGCGGCCGCAACTCTGCGGAGAAATACGACCGAACGCCGCTCGCGCGGGTCCGCCGCCCCGGGTTGCCTGGTGGTTGGCGGATCGGATCTGAGCTGGGCTGAGGTCGATTGCGACTTACTGCGGTGGTCGACCATAAAGCCAAATAATCGTGAGGTATAAACGTAGGAGCCGCTCGCGCGGCCCCCTACGCGTGCACATTTACTATCCCTTAGTGGCGCAGGGATCGGTATTGCTTTCGCCTTTGGCAGCAGCGGTCTTGTCGCCCTGTTGCTGGGCTTCGACGTCCTGCGGCGAGGTGGCCAAGTCTTTATTCCCACCACCTTCCTGAGTGCCTAACGGCATTGTGGTGCCATCTTTCTGGGCGGACTTTTCCTGCGAATTTGATGTGGTGGTGTCAGTCGGTTGCGTTTCAAGGGGCGCATGCGTGCCGTCCTTGGCGATTGGCGGTGTTTTTACTGTGTCAGAAGCACCGGCGCTGGATTTTGTATCTACGCACTCTGCTAGCGCCATGCTCATCGGTAGCATCGCCAGGGCCGCGGCGAGGGTAAGCTTTGTGATTGTTCTCATTTTCGTACCCTTGTTGGAGGAGGGCTTATCAACGGTTTTGCAAGCCGAATGTTCCAAGGAACAAGCAAGCCGGCCACCAGCCTCGTCAAGTCGTGCGTCAGGAAAGCCCGATGAGAAACTCAATAGTCGCGAAGGCCCCGAGAAGAGTGCGTATGCCGTGGAGCATGCCCCATCTTTTGATATTATCGCGTGTTTGGCGACTGGCACTCTGACTGTCGGTTTCAGCGAGAGCGGTGTTTGTGGGCATCATGGCGATTAGGGTCCATGGCCAATTCGCGACCATCAGAACAGCACCAACAAAAAACCAAGGAATTCCAGACTGCCACCACGCAGCCAGCCCAAGTAAGCACCCGACAAGTGCCAAAGGAGCTTGCATCGCGTAACCGCGCTTATAGGCAGGCTTCCATTCTTTGAGCAGAGCAGTGTCATCAAGCGTGAGTCGAGCAGGCTGCTCTACGACGTTGATATACAACGCCGCACCGGTAAAGACTGCTGCACAGATCAAGGCAAGATGTGCCAGGAGCATTGCCTAAACCCGAATGATCAGCGGGCAAACAGGTAACCACCGATGCCTTTGTCCGGCAAGACGCGTCGAGCGTATTCGACGGACTTGGGGGAACGTCTGCTTTGGTTCTCTTGCGGTGCCGATCGCCGTGGCGGTCGCGACACCGCCACCGCGCCGTCTTTGGCGGGATGCGACAGGGATGATTGACGAACCAGTGGCGGCGGCTCGGTCGTCGAAATTCGGGGCGGGAAGTGGCGGCTCGCCGTTCGGCTTATCGGGACGCGACGTGGCATGGCCGGGCTCCCATCTTGTGGACACGATGTCTCGCCGCTCTATCTTCGGGTGACCGTGTGCTCGCGCGGCGAGCCGATCGGCACAGTGAGAGGAGACACCATGACAAAGCCGGCCGAATTGGAAGCAAAGTTCTGGAAAGCTCTGAAGTCGGACATGACGATGATGCTCGGAATTTGCGGCGTCGACGAAAGTCATACCCGACCAATGACGGCGCAGTTGGAGGGCGACGAAGGCGGGCCGATCTGGTTTTTCACAGCGAAAGACAACGATCTGGTCCAGCAGCTTCGTGGAAGCGATCGCGCGGTCGCGACCTTCGCCTCCAAGGACCACGATTTGTTCGCAGCCGTGCATGGCAGCCTGCGCGTGGACACCGATAGGGCAGTCGTCGACCGGCTTTGGAACCGCTTCGTCGCCGCCTGGTACGAAGGCGGCAAGGACGATCCCAAGCTCACCCTTTTGCGGCTCGATCCAGATACTGGTCAGGTCTGGGCGGATGCCTCGAGCTTCGTGGCGGGGGTCAAGATGCTTCTCGGTTTCGACCCGAAGAAGGACTACAAGGACAAGGTCGCGAAGGTCGACCTGGATTAGGATCGAGCAAGGCCGATAATTTCACAAAATGGCGACAACGTCATGTGAAAGCCAGCCCGGACGGGGACGCGTGGCAAGCTGTTCAGGAACCGGCCTCCGAAACTCAGATCAGGGGCGGCCACAATACCGAAGCTTCAACGGACAGTGCGCAATTCATCGTCCAGAGCGACAAGTCGGGCGGACAAGCCGGACGAAATGAGGAAGACGTCCTGAGCGATCGACCGCTACGATTGGGATTTCCCGTCAAGGTAATGGGCGACACGTCGCTCAAGAGCAATGACGCCCGGCGTTGGGCCAACAATCCGCACCTGAAGGTTTCGCTCGAACACCTCGACGCGATCTTCGACTATCTGGTCCGCCAGGGCATCGACATGTATCGGATGTCGTCTGATCTGGCTCCCTATGTCACTCATCCCGACATGCCGCAGTTTCACGACATGATCAGGCAAAGCGCCCGCGAGTTGCAGGCGATCGGTCGCAGGGCGCGCGAGCTTGATCTCAGGCTCTCTTTTCATCCTTCGCAATTCGTCCTGCTGAACAGTCCCGATGCGGAGTTGGTCAGGAAGAGCGTATGGGACCTTTCCACCCAGGCCGAGATGCTCGACCTGATGGAGCTGGGGCCGGAAGCCGTCGTGGTGATCCATGTCGGCGGGACTTATGGCGATCGCCGTGAGAGCGCCGCGCGCTGGGTAAAAAGCTGGGCGATGCTTCCCGAACACGTGCGCCGTCGGCTGGTGCTGGAGCATGACGATCTGCGCTTCAGCGCCGCAGACGTGCTCTGGATACACGAGCAGACCGGGGTTCGGCTGATCTTTGACCACCAACACTTCTGGTGCCTCAATCCGGAGAACCTCGACATGCGCACGACTCTGGAAGCGATCCTCAAGACATGGCCCAGAGGTGTCCGTCCCAAAATTCACTTCTCCACACCGCGAACCGAATTGCGGGAACTGGTGCGGAAGAACCGAAAGACCGGAAAACAGGAAAAGGTCTATGCTGCTCCCGTTTGGACAGGGCACGCCGATTTCTGCAACCCGTTCGAATTTGCAGGATTCATGCGCATGGCCAAAGGTCTCGAATTCGATGTCATGCTGGAAAGCAAGGCGAAGGATCTGGCGCTGACCCGGCTGCGGCCGGACATGTTGCGCTATGCGCCGGACGTGGCAGCGCGCTTCGGGTTGGCGTCCGCCGAGGCGGAGGGCCTTCAAGATGAGGAGGCCGCATTGGTAGATGGGGAGAATTAGTAAGTCGGCCGTTTCAAGGCCGATCGCTTCCTGCTTCCGCCCGGCATCCTTCGGTTTTTTGCGCACCGATCTCTTTGGAAAGTCGCAATGATTGTTAGATCGTCTGATGCAAATGCTCGGAGGCCCGGCTTTCTCGCACCGTAACCATCTCCGACATGCCGTCAACACTCCCGCTCCCGGTCGGTTGTTAGCTGGCTTGAGGATGTCGACTGTGGCGCGAAGCGAACTAGGCATTGTGTTCGCCCAAACGTCCGAGAAGGCTCATCCTCACATTTACTGGAAGACATCCCTCCCCGCCGCTGTTCGTATCGGAAAGGACTCTGACGAGCCGGACGCGGGCTACGGTGAAGTGGCAAAGTGCGCATCCAGGTTTATCGCGGTTTAACCCAAACGCGAATGACCCGTGTTGGGTCGCCGGCGGGCGCACAGGAATGTTCAGCGAACCAGCATCGTCGGGATCTGGATCAGTCGTTCACTGCCAATCCCCGAATTGATGATATCGAAAACCGCTTTCAACATGGCCGGGACGTCTTGTCGGACCATTTCAATGTTTTCATCGAGCAGCGTCGCAAATGGATCCCAATCGAAACAGCCAAGCGCAGGATCGTAATCCTGATTGGATCGATGATGCCGCAACCATCGCAATACGCCTTCAAGCGAGATTGTCGAGTTCACAAACATGCCAGGCGGCAGCGTAGTACGGCTCACTGTGTTCTCGGCCAGCGCCCTTTCTGCCTTCTCGGGCGCGTAGCCGCATGCCAGGATATTGGCTTCGTCTAAAGTCAGCCCCATCGCTGCATGGGCGGCGCGAAAACCCCTTATGCGTTCGGAGGTATTATGATCGCTAGCCCGACCGCCGACGAAAAGTAACGGCTCTCGCCTGCCGAACTTTCTGGCACACTTGTCTAGTATCCGCAGCGTAAGCTCTCGAGCGCCAGAAAAATTGTCGGAAATCACCGAGGGTGCTAGTGATCCAGGCAGATCCAGATTGAGGCTCCGCACCCCAGCGACATTGCACAGTTCGGTGATCCGATCCGGATCGGTAGCTCCGGTGGAGATTAACCATCCCACTTGATGAGAAATCATCGCCCGGGCCGCTTCCACCTCTAGTTCAGGATCACGCCGCGTGCATGTGACGATCGGAAAAAGCCCTGCCGCGCGCGCCATCTCCTCGAATAGCTCTGCAATAGATCCGAAGTAGCGATTGTCGTATTTGGGAACGATCATGCCGATCAAGTGCGACTGCTCCCGCCTCAGCAGGCTGGCCTGCATGTTCGGCGCATAGCCCTGTTCCTCGGCTAAGCGTTCGATCTTTTCTGCCAGTTGCACGCTGATCCGGCGTTTCTTCCACTTCCCCGACAGAACGGCACTCACTGCGCTGGCAGACGTTCCTGCGAGCGCGGCGAGATCATAGATCGTCGTGCGTTTTGTTGGGCCACCCTGATGATTCAAGAATTCCTCCATCGATAAGCATCTTGACACGGCCAAGGCTGGGCAGCAACGATGCTTCATCGATTGTGCAAGCCGTGCACAATCGATGAAGCTTCGTATTTCACGTCAAAGCCGGGAGGGGCTAATCGTGAGCACGTCAGGGTCCGCAGCTCCAAGGGAGGAAACAAAATGACTTTGCGAATTCTTTATGCGTCCACAATGCTGTTCGTCGCTGGCACGATGGGTGCCGCTTTTGCTCAGGAAGATGCAACGGTGGCATTCCTGATGCCTGACCAGGCCTCAACGCGCTACGAGCAGCACGATTATCCCGGCTTCAAGGCAGAGATGGAAAGGCTTTGCCCGAAATGCACTGTCGTTTATCAGAATGCGAATGCCGATGTGGCCCTGCAACAGCAGCAGTTCAACTCCGTCATTGCGCAAGGTGCCAAGGTCGTCGTCCTTGATCCGGTCGATTCGGCCGCGGCAGCCAGTCTGGTGACTGCGGCGCAATCACAGGGGGTCAAGGTCATTGCCTATGATCGTCCAATCCCAGACAAGCCTGCCGATTATTACGTCTCCTTCGACAATGAAGGGATCGGCAAGGCGATCGCCGAATCGCTGGTACAACACATGAAGAAATCGGGCGTACCCGAAGGAGCCGGCGTTCTACAGATCAACGGCTCGCCGACCGATGCCGCCGCCGGATTGATCCGCGACGGCATCCACAAGGGCCTGGAAGGCTCTGGCTACAAGACGCTGGCCGAATTCGACACGCCGGACTGGGCTCCGCCAAAAGCACAGGAATGGACCGCGGGCCAGATCACGCGCTTCGGCGCTGACATCAAGGGTGTGGTCGCGGCAAACGACGGAACCGGCGGTGGCGCGATCGCCGCGTTCAAAGCGGCGGGCGTCAATCCAGTGCCCCCGGTGACCGGCAACGATGCCACCATCGCCGCGCTGCAGCTGATCATTTCGGGCGACCAATACAACACGATTTCCAAGCCATCAGAAATCGTTGCCGCCGCCGCGGCGAATGTCGCGGTAAAGCTATTGAGGGGCGAAACGCCGGAGCCGAAGACAACGCTCTATGACACGCCGTCGGAACTTTTCGTTCCGGCCGTCGTCACTGCCGAGAACATCAAAGCCGAGATTTTCGACAAAGGCATACAGACGCCCGAGGAGATCTGCACTGGCGAATATGTAGAGGGTTGCAAGAAGCTCGGTATAATCCAGTAAAGCACTCGGCGCGCCGTCGCCCGGTTGGAAGCGATTTCGATCGGGCGCCCGGTCCTTTGTGAAAGCGGCAGGATGAACATGACGAACAGCGTCGGAGAAACCCCCGCCCCGGGCAAACCCATTCTGAGCCTGCGTAACATCACCAAGAATTTCGGCGCCGTGTCGGCACTGACAGACATCGAACTTGATGTCTACGGAGGCGAGGTCGTGGCTCTTGTGGGCGACAATGGCGCCGGAAAATCAACTTTGGTCAAGATACTTGCCGGCGTCCATCAGCCAAGCTCAGGCACGATCGAGTTCGGCGGGCATGAAGTCATTCTGAACAATCCCGGCACAGCGTTGAAAATGGGCATCGCTACGGTATTTCAGGATCTTGCGCTCTGCGAAAACCTTGATGTCGTCGCCAACCTGTTCCTCGGTCATGAGTTGTCTCCCTACAACTTGGACGAAGTTCAGATGGAGGTGCAGGCGTGGACCTTGTTGAAGGAACTGGCTGCACGAATTCCCTCCATCCGCGAGCCGGTGGCATCGCTCTCGGGCGGCCAAAGGCAGACGGTGGCGATTGCCCGCTCACTTCTACTGAGTCCCAAGGTTATCATGCTCGATGAGCCGACCGCCGCGCTTGGCGTGGCGCAGACTGCAGAGGTTCTCAATCTGATCGAGCGGGTCAGGGACCGCGGCCTCGGAGTGATCATCATCAGCCACAACATGGAGGATGTTCGCGCGGTCGCTGATCGCATAGTCGTGCTGCGACTGGGCCGCAACAACGGTGTGTTCACCCCTGAAGCCTCCAATCATGAACTCGTTGCCGCCATAACCGGAGCAACCGAGAATGCGGTTTCGCGACGCCAGTTGCGCAAGAGCGATGAAGACAAGGCCCGGGAGCAGCGCGCATGACCACGGAGCAACCTCAAGGAATAGCGGCGCTGGATCGAAGTGACGAACGTGTCCGCCACCAAGAGGGGCTGGCTGGCGTATTCCTGAGTTTTGTCGACAGGGTACGTTCCGGCGACCTCGGCATGCTGCCGGTGGTTGTCGGCCTAATCCTAATCTCGGTTGTCTTTTCCAGCCTGAACCCCGTCTTTTTGGCTCCCAATAATCTCGTCAACCTGCTTTTCGATTGCGCGACAGTCGGCGTCATCTCGTTAGGCATCGTTTGTGTCCTGATGCTTGGCGAGATCGATCTGTCCGTCGGCTCAATGAGTGGGTTCGCTTCGGCGCTCGTCGGCGTATTGTGGGTCAATATGGGCTGGCCGGTCGCCGGAGCCATTGTCGTCGCCGTAGCCGCCGGTATGACCGTCGGCGCGATCTATGCGTTTTTGCTCAATCGGCTGGGTATGCCGAGCTTCATCTCGTCGTTGGCGGGTTTGCTCGCCATACTCGGCATGCAACTCTACATTCTCGGACCGACAGGTTCCATCAACCTGCCCTATGCGTCGGCGCTGGTATCATTCGGCCAGGTGTTGATCATGCCGGCGTGGCTTTCTCACTGTTTGGCGTTGCTACCAGGCCTGATATTGATCCTTTCCGGCCTCTCAACAATGCGCCGACGCCGCGCCGCCAATCTGACAGGGCAACCGATGACGAACCTGGTCGTCAAGGCGGTGGCTTTGACAGCTCTGCTGCAGTTCGCCGTCTATTATCTCAATCTCGGTCGCGGTGTGCCGTGGATGTTCGGCTTCTTCGTCCTGCTGGTGGTCATCCTGAACTACGGTCTGACCCGTACAAAATGGGGAAGATCGATGTTCGCCGTCGGCGGCAACCGTGAAGCGGCGCGGCGCTCAGGTATCAATGTGCGGCAAATCTACACCTCGGCCTTTGTGCTTTGCTCCACCCTTGCTGCGATCGGCGGCGTTCTGTCGGCTGCGCGATTGGCGACGTCCAGTCAGCAAGCCGGGGCCGGCGACATCAACCTGAACGCAATTGCTGCTGCGGTGATTGGCGGAACGAGCCTGTTCGGTGGACGCGGCAGTGCCTATTCAGCGCTGCTCGGCATCATCGTTATCCAATCCATCTCGAACGGTCTAACCCTTCTCAACCTGTCTTCATCGTTGCGATACATGATCACGGGAGCGGTTCTGGCCATCGCCGTCATCGTGGATTCGCTCGCGCGGCGGTCGCGTGTCAGCCACGGTCGAGCATAATGTGGCGCATGGGAGCATGAGAGATGTCTGAGGTTTTGAAAGGCAAGTCTGCGGCCATCACCGGTGCAGCGTCGGGTATAGGCCTTGAATGCGCCCGCGCAATGCTGTCGGCTGGCGCCAAGGTGGTGTTGATCGATCGCGCCGAAGATCGCCTCAAGACACTGTGCACTGAGCTGGGAGCCAACGCATTTCCGCTGGTCGTAGATCTACTCGACGGCCCGCAGGTCTCCGGCATAATGCCGCGTATCGAGAAACTCGTCGGCAAACTGGATATCTTCCATGCGAACGCCGGGGCTTACATCGGCGGAGCGGTCGCGGAAGGCGACCCCGATGCATGGGACAGGATGCTCAATCTGAACGTCAATGCCGCATTTCGCAGTGTGCACGCTGTACTGCCGCACATGATTTCCAGAAAAGCCGGCGATATTATCTTCACCAGTTCGATCGCGGGCGTCGTTCCGGTTGTTTGGGAACCGATCTACACAGCGTCGAAATTTGCCGTGCAGGCATTCGTCCATTCGACCCGCCGTCAGATTTCGCAGCACGGTGTGCGCATCGGATCGGTTTTGCCTGGACCCGTCGTTACCGCACTGCTCGACGATTGGCCAAAATCCAAGATGGAGGAGGCGCTGGCCAATGGCAGCCTAATGCAGCCCAAGGAGGTGGCCGACTGCGTAATGTTCATGCTGACGCGGCCGAGCAACGTTACCGTCCGCGATCTGGTGATTCTTCCTAATAGCGTGGACCTTTGACAGGGCGTACGACGTCGCGCCCCATCATTGCCCGCAAAGGGTATCCACTTCTCAGCAAAGGGCGGCCAGCATGGCACACAAGGGCTCCTATCTGATCGGCGTGGATGTTGGAACAGGTAGCGCCCGCGCCGGGGTGTTCAACTTGGCGGGAGAGATGCTGGCGATGGCCCGGCAAGACATTCGTCTCTGGCGTGATGGGGTGAGTGCGGAGCAATCCAGCGACGACATCTGGCACGCGGTCTGCGCGGCGGTGCGTGAAGCCATCGCCAAATCGGGAGTTCGAAGCGAAAAGGTTGCAGGCCTGGGGTTTGACGCGACCTGCTCATTGGTTGTGCTTGGCCATGGCGGCAAACCACTCGCGGTCGGAGAGTCCGAAGATCCGAACCGAAATGTCATCGTTTGGATGGATCACCGCGCGGTAGAGCAAAGCGAACTGATCAACACCCAGAAACATCCTGTTCTCAAGTATGTCGGCGGCCGAATATCGCCTGAGATGGAGACGCCGAAACTTCTATGGCTCAAGCAGCATCGCCCAAAGATATTCGACGCTGCCTGGCAATTTTTTGACCTTGCCGATTTCCTCACCTGGAAAGCCACCGGAGATCTCGCGCGCTCCACGTGCACCGTCACATGCAAATGGACATATCTTGCGCACGAAGATCGGTGGGATCCGTCCTATTTCCACGCCATCGGGCTAGGCAACCTGGCCGACGAGGCGTTCGCTCGTATAGGCCAGCGAGCGGTAGCGCCAGGAACACCGTTGGGTCGCGGCCTAACCGCCGAAGCCGCCAATGACCTCGGCTTGACTGAGGGAGCGCCCGTCGCGGCCGGTCTGATCGATGCTCACGCGGGTGGCATAGGAACGGTGGGCGTTGGCGGTGATCCCACGGCCAATCTGGGGTACGTCTTTGGAACATCGTCATGCACAATGACGACCACTACGAAGCCCGTTTTTGTGCCGGGCATCTGGGGTCCCTACTATTCTGCCATGGTGCCAGGCATGTGGCTGAACGAGGGCGGTCAGTCGGCCGCAGGCGCCGCTATTGAGCAACTCTTACAGCTCCATCCAGCTGCCCATCGCATAAAGCAGCAGGCTGCCGGCGTCGGCTTGTCCCTGGGCAACTATTTGGCAGACTGTGCGCAGGCATCTGCCGGGAGCAACGATCCGGTTAGCTTGGCCCGAGGGCTGCACGTCGTGCCGGACTTCCTCGGTAATCGCGCGCCGTTCGCCGATCCATTCTCCCGTGCGGTGATTTGCGGTTTGGGGATGGAGAGCGATGTAGAGGAATTGATCGCCCTCTATGTCGCAGGGTTGTGTGGGATCGGCTATGGTCTGAAGCAGATCATCGAGGCGCAGGCGCAGTCCGGAATTAACGTGGAGAACGTGGTAGTCAGCGGCGGCGCGGGCCAGCATAGCCTCGTCCGGCAGGTGCTTGCAGACGCCGCTGGAAAAGCGATTGTAACCACACGCTGTGCCGAACCAGTTCTGCTGGGCGCTGCCATTCTGGGTGCCGTGGCAGGAGGATGTTTTTCCGATATTCGTAGCGCCATGGCGAAACTCTCTTCGATGGAAAGCATGGTCGCGCCTGCTGCTGGGGCAATCGCCCGCATTCACGCCGAACGATACAAAGGCTTCAAGCTATTGCAGGGTCAGGAACGCGCTCTGCGAGGAGTGTGAGCCTCGACGGCTCTGCGAAGCATCGCTCACAAAAAACCGGTGCAATGGGATCCATGTTGCCACCCGTGCATGGTCGGTTGGTAACCCCCACATGGGCGGCGACGTCGGTATCTGGAAGGACATGCAATCCAGTCTCGTAACCTGACGGTGAATGGCTAGCCCTGACCGGCATTCGAGCTAATCTGGACAGGTGATATATTTCGGCGAAACCGTCGTGGTAAAAGGCAGCGACTACCTCCAAGGGGCCGATTGGTAGAAGGGTCCGGTCGCAGTGCCCCTAACCTCGGCCGGACCCGTCTTTGCTTGCGGGTCGTTCAACCCGCGACTGCATGGCTTGCTTGCGGCTTCACGCCGCGGTGTCGGGCCCACACGCAATACGCAACGAAAGGACGTGGGCTCGGCTACATCAAGAAGAACGCGATCAATCCACTAAAGATTTGGATATCCGTCGGAGCACGCCCCAATGAAATCAGCGGGTTACGCGCGAAGTTTCAGAGGTCCAGAGGCAAGGTCTTTCGCTAAGCCTCCACAAGAGCTTTCAGAGAGTTTTATTCCCTGCCCGCGACTAAATTCGCTACGTCCTTGGATACTGCCCTCAGCTGTGGCCAGGGGAATTCTTGGTCGTCGCTGCCGCAGGGTGCCTGTCTAAGCATCACGTCGAGCTTCGCCTGTATGCCGGCCAGTGTTGAGGCTGGCCAGGCAAAGAGCCTCGCCGCCACCGCCTGCTCGTGTTGTTCAGCGGCTGCTTCATCCTGCAACGCGGTCATGTAGCCGCTCTCGACAGCTGCAGCGTTCCACCCGGCCTGATGCGTGGCAAGCTGAGCTTTGGCGTGTTGGCAAGCAATCGAATTATCGTCGAAGAACGCTTCGATCTCCGCTGTCGAGAACGCGGCGGTCGCTCCCTTCCCTGCCTGCCGCTCAGGCAGTATCACCATGGGGAAGCCAACCCTCGCCATCAGTTCGTTTTCCAGCCGCTGCTGACGTCGGCCCAATCGCAGGGTTCTCGCATGGGCATTTCGCCACTGACGCCATGCCACGACGACCTCATCAGGTTTGACCGGGCCCGCACCGCTCCCCTGCCCTGGCGCGGCCTGCGTGTCGGCCCGCAGCGCCAGCCCAGTTGCTCCTGTCAGCAGCTGTCGCCGGGTGACGACACGCAGACTCATGCTATGGTCGGAATCAACCATGATCCGAGCTCCCTACGGTATGAAGATGGCGTGACGGGCCTCACAAGGCTCCTAACAATGACCCGCGTGCTATTATTATGTCTGTGATATAATCTGAAGGCTTGCAAATATTATGTCAAGGTACTAATTTGATAACAGGTGACCAAATTAGGATGGCGCGTGCGGCGTTGCGATGGGGCGTCAGAGAACTGGCGCACAAGGCTGAAGTCACGGCTGCAACAGTTAGCCGAATTGAAGCAGGCAATGCAGCTCACCCCGCCACTTTGAAGGCAATACGTGCAGCTTTCGAAGCCGCAGGTATTGAGTTCATTCCCAGGAACGGCGGCGGCCCTGGGGTACGCTGGAAAAGTAACTGAGATCATTGCACTGAAAGGCGTGGGTTTGCTCTCTAAGTCGCTAAACATGCATGAGCATTCCAGCTTGATGAGATCGAGCCTTGCCCACCTGCCGGACAGGAAGCAGCGGGAACTGGCGCGGGTGGTTGAAGTCCTGCTGGAGGAATTCGAGGATACCCTGTGCGGCGGCACGGCCGACTTCAAGAAGAAGGGCCGCATCCTCAAAATCATTCTGTTCGGCTCTTATGCGCGCGGTGACTGGGTTGACGAACCGCATACGATGAAAGGTTATCGGTCGGACTACGATCTGCTGATCATCGTCAACAACCGTAAGCTCACCGACTTTGCTGCCTACTGGTCGAATGCCCGCGAACGTCTGTTGCGTGACAGCGGCGTGAAGACGCCCACAAGCTTCATCGTGCATTCGAGACGCGAGGTGAACACGGCGCTACGTGAAGGCCATTACTTCTATTCCGACATCCGTCGCGACGGCATCGTTCTTTATGAACTCGATGATGAGCCTCTGGCGGAGCCGAAGCTGCTCAGTGCTGAACAAGCACATCGTGCAGCCAAGGAGAATTTCGAAAGCAGATTTCCAGCTGCAACTCGCCGGCTTATTGGATTTGAATTTGAGCTCGACAAAGCCAAAAACGATCGTGAGTGGGGCAAAGATGCCGCTTTCTCCCTTCATCAGGCAATCGAGCACGCCTATGCGGCTCTGCTCCTCACCCTGACCAACTACAGCCCGCCCTCCCATAATTTGCAGTTCCTCCGCTCCCTTGCTGAGGATCAGGATCGGCGCTTGGCGGAAATCTGGCCGCGGGATCAGCGAAAATTCATGGCGTGGTTCAACACGTTGAACCAAGCTTATGTAAAAGCCCGCTATTCGAAACACTACGACATCAACCAAGAAGCGCTCGCGTGGTTGGGAGGACGGACTGCCGCACTCCACAGGTTGGTCGAACAAATCTGCCAGGAGCATCTCGAAAAGCTGCGGCAAGCAGCCAAGGAATGACCGTCGTTGGTACAGAGGAAATGACGATCTTGCGCCGCGAGCGCTGAAAAGTGCAAGTCTTACTTGGCCCATAACGCGCTGACATGACACGCTGACATGATTCTCTTGGAGCGAGCAGCGCCAAGCGCGTTAGCTACAGTCTCGTTCCAGCAGCTGTTCATGTTGGTGCAAGCACGCCGACGAGGGCAGATGTTACTGCCGACTGCTTCACGTCAAAAATGTGGGAGTCGGTATACGTAAATACTGGCTGTCGGGAGCGCACCGATGGGGTCGCATGAGCGACTGCTTTCCGGAAGCCTATCATCTGACCTTACTGGCCGATACGTAGGCGCCGTGCCTTCTGTCGGCACCGGGGCCGGTTCCCCGCTGGTCCGCTTCTGGTGCCGCATGGTCGAAAGCGGACTCGGTGTTTCCCGGCCATCTCGGTTAGCCGTTGACGTGGGCATTTTCCACCACAATAGGAGTCAAGGCGAGAAATGTGGTAAGCGCCAGTCAAACAACACAAGGAGTGGACAAGTGAGCGAACCGACCGTAGCAGATGCAACAAACCGCATCTATGAATCGCTCCAGGCGGACAATGCCGACATCGACGTGCATATCGCGACTCTCAAGGCAGCGTTGATGCGGGCGGGTTTGAAAGAGGCCGTGTTCGACCCAGCCAGGCTGGCGCAGAACAACCGTTCTGGCAGGAAGCTAATGCAGGCGTACTTTCGGCAGCGCGGTGTGGCGGTGAAATACTCGGCTTCGTGAGGCTTCTAAGACGCCACACGACCGCTGACCTGATCACCTTTGATGGGCCTGACACCGAGCTCCTCCCTTCGGACGCGAATTGAAACGCCGCGTCCGTCGGCGTGGCCAAAGCTTTTTGGTGTACTGTCGCTAGCCCAACGCGCTACGCGACGTAGGCGGCCGCCATCCAATGCCGTATTGTAGTATTTCGACGCCATCCTCTTCGAAGTTTTTGCTTGGGCTGCAGTTGAGTAGTATTGTCCTGGATGGATGGGCACGAAGCCCGTTCTTCGGGAGGAACCAATGGCAAAAGCAGGGGCACTACCGGGGGATAAGACATCGCGCCGCAAGTTCTTGAGCGGGGCGGCCGTGGCGGGCGCGGCGATAATTGCTGCGCCAAGCGTCGTGGAGGCGCAAGGACCGGTCCGCATGCGCTGGCAGAGCACATGGCCCTCAAAGGATATCTTTCACGAGTTCGCTATTGATTTCGCCAAGAAGGTCAACGACATGACGGGCGGCGATCTCAACATCGAAGTGCTGCCTGCGGGTGCCGTTGTGCCCGCATTCGGCCTGCTCGATGCCGTGTCGGGAGGAACCCTTGATGGCGGCCATGGTGTGCTCGCCTACCACTACGGCAAACAAACAGCGCTGGCACTATGGGGATCCGGCCCAGGCTTTGCCATGGATGCCAACATGCTGCTGGCATGGCACAAATACGGCGGCGGGAGAGAACTGCTGGCAAAGCTTTATGAGTCGATCGGCGCCAATGTCGTTTCGTTCCCATATGGACCGATGCCGACACAGCCGCTCGGCTGGTTCAAAAAACCAGTTGCCAAGGCCGAAGACCTCAACGGCCTGAAATTCCGCACTGTGGGCATCTCCATCGATGTCTTCACCGGCCTCGGCGCCGCCGTCAACGCATTGCCGGGCGGCGAAATCGTCGCGGCCCTGGATCGCGGCCTGCTTGACGCGGCCGAGTTCAACAACGCATCGTCGGATCGAGTGCTCGGTTTTCCTGATGTATCAAAAATCTGCATGCTGCAGAGCTACCACCAGAATGCAGAGCAGTTTGAAATCCTGTTTAATAAGACGAAGTACGACGCCTTACCCGAAAAGATGAAGGCAATCATCACTAATGCTGTCGAGGCAGCCTCGCAAGATATGCACTGGAAGGCGATCGATCGTTATTCGAAAGACTATTCGGAAATGCAGACGCAAGACGACGTCAAATTCTACAAGACGCCGGAAGCAGTCCTGAAGCGACAGCTGGAGGTCTATGACGAGGTCGTGGCGAAGAAGGCGGCTGAAAACCCGATATTCAGAGAGGTTTTGGATTCACAGATCGCCTTTGCCCGGCGCGCCACTCAGTGGGAGCAGGACACGGTGGTCGGCCGCCGCTTGGTCTTCGATCACTACTTTGGCCCAGACGGAGCGTCGAAGAAGATCTGACGAGTTCGAGCCGACGAGGCACCATTTGGCCAAGGCTAAACGGTGCCCTGTCTTCCAACGGACACTCCAGCGATGCGGCTGCCCCGCATGAACGTTCAGCATTTTCTGAATACGGTCGATGCAATCAGCACGTGGGTCGGCAAGGCCGCGGCGTGGCTGATTATCGGATTGATGGCGCTGGTCTGCGTCGAGGTCTTCAAGCGCTACATCCTGAATATGCCGACGGCATGGATATTCGACGCCAGCAACATGTTCTACGGCACGCTTTTCATGCTCGCAGGAGCCTACGCGCTTGCGCAAAATGCGCATGTACGCGGCGATTTCCTTTACAGCTCGATGCAGCCGCGGCCGCAAGCGACGCTCGATCTTTTGTTGTATGTGCTCTTTTTCCTGCCAGGTATCGCGGCGCTCGTCTATGCGGGCTACGACTATGCCGCGCTCTCATGGAGGATCGGAGAGCATTCGACCGTGACCGCGGAAGGTCCGCCAATCTACCACTTCAAGGCGGTCATTCCGCTGGCCGGAGCCCTGGTGATGCTTCAGGGCGTGGCCGAGATCGTGCGCTGCATCGTTTGTCTCAGGACCGGCAGATGGCCCAGCCGAAGCAAGGACGTCGCGGAGATCGACGTCGTCGAGCAACAGCTTGCGCGCAGTGAATACGTGGACGAGGAGGCGCGCAAGATCGCAATCGAGCGCGCGCAGAGAATCGACGAGGAGGCCCGCCAGCGCGGGATGGGGGGAGATCCGAACCCATGAGCGATCCGGCCCTCGGACTGACTATGCTGATGCTGATCGTGGTCGTCATCATCATGGGGTTCCCGACGGCTTTCACCTTGATGGGCCTCGGCATGTTTTTCGGCTTCTACGCCTTCTACGATCCGGCGGAGCATTGGTTCGACAACCGCGTCTTCGATCTGATGGTCCAGCGCACCTATGGCGCAATGACCAATGACGTTTTGATCTCCATTCCGCTGTTCGTGCTCATGGGCTACGTGATGGAGCGCGGGGCGCTGATCGACAAGATGTTCTACAGCGTCCAGCTTTCGTTCCGGCGCGTTCCGGCGTCTCTCGCCGTCGCGACGCTCATCGTCTGCACCTTCTGGGGTATTGCCAGCGGCCTCGTCGGCGCGGTGGTGGTGCTGATGGGCGTCATCGCCATGAACCCGATGCTGCGCGCCGGCTACGACGTAAAACTCGCGTCGGGCGTCATCACCGCAGGCGGCACGCTGGGCATCCTGATTCCGCCGTCCGTCATGATCATCGTCTATGCAGCGGTCGCCGGGGAGTCCGTCGTGAAGCTCTACGCCGCCGCGATGTTCCCCAGTTTTTTCCTTGCCTTCCTTTACCTCGTCTACATCCTGGGCTGGGCGGCGATCAATCCGAAGATCGCCCCGCCACTGCCTAAAGAGCAAACCAAAGTTCCGGTTCCGGCCTGGATGCGTAGCTTCGCCGCCTCCTATTCGAGCAACATGCTGATCGGGTTTGCTTCGGCGTTGTTCTCGCCCGCCAGGGCGATGGCGCTCAAGATCGACGGCGCCCGCCTCACATACTGGACGTTGGTCAAGAACAGCTGCGCCGCGCTGACGCCCTTCGCGCTGACGTCGCTCGTGCTCGCGCTGGTGTGGTGGTACGTGGTCATCTATCCGCAGGCGACGGTCGTGGACGAAGCCGGCGCCGGGCTGGAGCAGTTGGGCGCTCCTGCGGTAGAGGAACTCGGCGCGGCCGCGGCCGATGGCGGCGGCCCCGCGACCGGTTTCTACATTGCCTTCGGCCTCATCGTCGCGCTGGCCGCGGTGGTGCTCATCCGTTACTACCGCAACATGACCGCAGAGCGGCTCGAAGTCGTGAAGCTGCTGGTCTCGTCCGTCATGCCGCTCGCCATCCTGACGTTCGTCGTGCTCGCCGTTATCCTGTTCGGCATAACGACTGCGACCGAATCCGCCGCCGTCGGCGCGGCCGGCGCCTTTCTTTTGGCGTTCCAGGCCCGGACGCTCGACTGGAAGCGCACCAAGGAAGCGGTGTTCCTGACGGCCAAGACCACAGCCATGGTGTGCTGGCTGTTTGTCGGCTCGGCGTTGTTCTCCGCGGTTTTTGCGATCCTCGGGGGTCAGGCGCTTCTCGAGCAATGGGTGCTCTCGCTCGACCTCTCGCCCGTGCAGTTCATGATCCTGTCGCAGGCGATCATCTTCGTACTCGGGTGGCCGCTCGAATGGACCGAGATCATTATCATCTTCGTGCCGATCTTCCTGCCGATGCTGAAGCACTTCAACATCGATCCGGTTCTTTGGGGGGTGTTGGTCTTCGTGAACCTGCAGGCGGCGTTCCTGTCGCCGCCAGTTGCAATGTCGGCCTACTATCTCAAGGGCGTGTCTCCGCCGCATGTGACGCTCAACCAGATATTCGCAGGCATGATGCCCTACATGCTGATTGTGATCGTTTGCATGGTAATCATGTATATCTGGCCAGGCATTACGCTCTGGCTTCCGGACTACCTGTACGGCGGTTGAGAAGGAATACTGTACGAGGAACGGCTTCCGCGTCAGCAGGCTTTCGAAGATGCAGGCGACCGGAAGGTCTACTTTTCGACCACAATCGGCGGAGCGAATGACTGCTTAGGACTCTGCAACGTGGTCGTCGGTCCAGAATTTCAGACGCGTGCGATTGTGGCGCAGAAAAAGTCGGGACGCCCCGTTCAATTCGAACTGATGGCCGATGCCTGAGCGAGCTTGCTCGCATGGCACGAGCGGTGTGGATCGATGACTATTCTTGTTCCGAGTCGGATCGATCGTTCAGCCATATCAGCACAAGGCAGTATGCCCGCTTGATCGATGATTGGATTGAGCAATCGGTGTTTGCTCTGAGGATTACGGCACACATTTCGCTGCGGCGCAACAAGGCTTCGATCCGATCATCTACAAAGCCGCTGGTAACCTTCGAGCAGTACAAATCCTAATCGGCCACACCAAGATTGAGGAACCGTTCGATACCGCGGCGTGGACGTTGAAGGCGCGCTAAACTCTCGCAGAGGGACGTGAGATCTGACTACCATGGCGGCCCGGTCTTGTCTGAGACCACCATTGGTGCAGCCATACGGCTGTGCTGGGTGGTACTCTGGCCATCCGCTTTTGGGATAGGCACCGGAGAAGCGGACATCTATTCGATCTCCGACTCGGGGCCGAGTGCAAACTGGCGGCTTCAGAGTGGACTTAGCAGAAAGCCTTCGTTCCGTTACCCCGCCACGGCTCAGGCGGAGGGATGGGGTGCAGGATCGGTGAGAAAGGGCATGATGTCCACGCCGTCTCCTGGAAAGATCGTGAAATGCGGGTGGTTCTTGAAGAGGCAGGCGGCGGCCTCAATGGTCTCGGCCTCGACGACAATGTAGCCGCAGAAGGGGTTCACGGCGGCGGCGATGCCGTCCCTGGTCACGCGCGTTGTCTTGCCAACCATGCCGCCTCGATCGGGGAAGGAAGCGGCGTTTCTCGCCTCCCAATCGGCCCACTGCTGCAGGCCGACGGCATCGATCGCGTTCTGCTCAGCCTTGGGCAGGTTGCGAAAGCGCGCGAGGTCCTCGGGTTTCATGGTGTAGACAGCCAGGAAGCGGGGCATGCGGCGCGCTCTTTCTTGCTGAAAGGAAAGACATGTGAGCCTCCGGGCGGCCGAAGTCTCAGGATCATCGCGCGCAGGTGCGCCAGTTACGCCAGGGTTACCTGCGGGCAGCAGGCGCTTTTCATGCGCCGATTTGCCTGAGATTGTCAAACCGCTAACAAAGGCCCCAGACGACGGACGACTAGCCGGTGCATACGGCGGGTGTAACACGGAGGGCCGTTGGGGTCGATTCCGAACAGGCAGCTTTTCGGCACCCACGGCGGAATAGCTGCCATTTGTCGGAAACCCGTCAGCGTGACCGCTACCGACCACTGTGTCGGCCGATCATGACACCAACTCAAGAACCGAGAAACGGACATTTCTTCTCGCCAGGCAGCCGAAGGTCGATGGGCACCAAGGCTAACTATCTCGATGGCGGAGAGCATCTATCAGAACCCGAAAAGCGGGCAGGTTCTGGCGACGGCTGGGATAGTAGAGAAAGTAGCCGTCGAAATACGGGGACCAGTCGTCGAGAACCTGCACCAGCAAACCCGATGCGATGTGCCGCTCCACGATGTCCTCCGGGACATAGGCGATGCCGTAGCCGTTCACTGCCGGGTCGATCATGGCGTAGGAGTTGTTGAAGGTGAGTTGACCATTCACCCGGACGCGTAGCGCCTGCCCGTCCTTCTCGAACTCCCATGCATGAAGGCCACCGGCGGTTTCGTGGCGCATGTTGATGCAGACATGCCGGACCAGATCCTGCGGATGTTCAGGCACGCCATGAGCGGCCAAATAGTCGGGCGACGCTACGACTACCAAGCGCCAGTCGGGGCCGATCCGAACGGCGATCATGTCCTTTTCAACGCTCTCGCCCAGCCGCACGCCGGCGTCGAAGCCCTCCTCGACGATGTTGCGAAATGTGCTGTCCAGGAGCAGTTCGACGCTGATCTCGGGATAGTCGCGCAGCACCGGCTTCAGCTTCGGCCAGACCACGCTTGCGAGCGCATGATCCGACAGTGTCAACCGGATCGAGCCCGACGGCTTATCGCGCAATGCCATTAACGCGGCGATCTCTTCCTCGATCTCGGCCATGCGCGGGGTGATGGTCTTCAACAGCCTTTCGCCCTCCTGCGTCGTCGCGACGTTTCGCGTGGTGCGCGTCAAGAGGCGTAGCCCCATGCGCGCCTCCAATTGTTTGATGGCGTAGCTGAGCGTCGATTGGGCCACGCCGATCCTCGCCGCCGCCTTGGTGAAACTGCGCTCCTCGGCAACGATCCGGAACCAGGTGAGCTGGTTAAAATCCGTTCTCTCCATGAAATCTCCCTGCCTGAGCGAGGAAGATTATTCGATCCCATCGATTGATCCAATCAAATCGCGGCGGGTAATCGTTTGGACGCGAACCAGCTATATCTTCGCTCGAGCCCGACATTCAGGAGTATGCGGAGAATGGTTTCCGCCGTGGAACACACTGGCAGCAAGTCTGTTGCTGCCTGGGGCGCCGTCCTGTCGATGGCGTTGTGCGTGGCGATGCTGATCGCCTCGGAATTCATGCCCGTCAGCCTGCTGACGCCCATGGCGGAAGGGCTGGGCGCTACAGAAGGCCAGACCGGACAGGCGATCTCGATCAGCGGCCTCTTCGCGGTCGCTGCCAGCATGTTCATCACCACCGCCGCCGGAAGGCTGAACCGCAAATGGGTTCTGGTTGCGATGACGGCTTTCATGCTGCTGTCGCTGGTTCTGGTCGCGGCGGCGCCGAATTTCGCTGTGTTGATGATCGGTCGCGCCATGCTCGGCATCTGCATCGGCGGCTTCTGGGCACTGGCGACCGCCGTCATCATGCGGCTGGTTCCCATAAGCGACGTGCCGCGTGCGCTCGCGCTAATATATGGCGGGCAGGCCATCGCCGCCGCCTTTGCCGCACCGATCGGCAGCTATCTCGGCGGGATGTTCGGCTGGCGCGCTGTCTTCTGGGCACTGGTGCCGATCGTCGCCGTCAATCTCATCTGGCATCTGGTTAGTCTGCCGTCGCTGCCGGCCCGTCGCCGTCAGGATTTTCGCACCATGTTCGACCTGCTGACGCGTCCCTACTTTCTGCGCGGCCTGTTCGCGGCGATGCTGTCCTGGGGATCGGCCTACACCATGTTGACCTATCTGCGCCCGTTTCTGGAGCAGGTGACTGGCGTGGATGTAACGACGCTCTCTGTTCTGCTGCTCGTACTCGGCTGTGCCGGCTTCGTGGGCACCTGGGCGGCGGGCAGGTTTCTCAGCGACAACGTCGCGCCTCTGCTCAAGATGCCCGCACTGGTCATGGGCGCCTGCACGCTGGGACTCCTGACCATGGGCGGTTCGGTGTTCGCAGCGGGACTGTTCCTTGCGGTCTGGGGCGCGATGAACACGGCCATCTCGGTCATCTGGATGACCTGGATGTCCCAGAATGCCGACGACGCGCCCGAGGCTGCCGGCAGCCTGATGGTCGCGGCGATTCAGTCGTCGATCCTGCTCGGCGCGGTCGTCGGCGGATTGCTTCTGGACGGCATGACGATCACGGCGACGTTCACAGGCAGCATCGTTCTGGCTGGCCTCGCCATCGCGCTCATCGGCACCGGCCGCCATCTGCTCAAGCCCGCTTGACCAAGCTTATCAATGTCCTGACCTCGCAACATAAAGGAAACTGTGATGACACAAGGCATCAAGGAAAAAACAATTGTCATAACCGGCGTGTCCAGCGGCATGGGGGCTGCGGCCGCCCGGCATCTCGCAGCGCAAGGCGCGAACGTCGTCCTGGGTGCACGTCGCGCCGACCGGATCGAGGCGCTTGCAGCGGAAATTAAGGAAACTGGCGGCAAGGCCACGGCAGTCGTTACGGACGTAACCAGGCGGGACGATCTGAAAAATCTCGTGGACACGGCGGTAAAGACCTATGGTCGTATCGACGTGCTCATCAACAATGCCGGTGTGATGCCGCTTTCGCCGCTGGAGCGGCTGAAGGTCGATGAATGGGATCAGATGATCGACGTCAATCTCAAGGGAGTGCTTTACGGCATCGCCGCCGCACTGCCCTACATGAAGGAACAGAAGTCCGGGCACATCATCAATCTATCGTCAGTAGCCGGGCACAAGCTTTTCGGCGGCTCAGCAGTCTACTCGGCGACCAAATTCGGCGTGAGAGCTCTGTCGGAGGGGCTGCGTCAAGAAGTTACGCCCTACAACATTCGCACGACGATCATCTCGCCGGGTGCGGTGAAAACCGAACTGCTCGAACACATCAGCGAGAAAGACATTCAGCAGGCGAATCAGGACTTCGTCGGCCAGGTGGGCGTGCCGGCCGAAACTTTGGGACGGCTTGTCGAATTCGTGATCGATCAGCCCGCAGATGTCGATGTTAACGAAATCCTGTTCCGGCCCACGGCTCAGGAGCTCTGAGACAAATGTCGGCGGGGCGACGTCGCGCCGCCGAAATACTGCGGCGTTCTGACGTTACCGATGGGTCGATCCGTTCACCGAAAGGCCTGATCGCGTGATATCGCTGGCAGGACCAGCAGATCAGGCCCCATGGGCGTCTGCCTCCTGGATCGCCGACAGCTTCCACTCGCCGCCGTTTTTCCGCACGAAGGTCCAAAGTTCTACCGTCTCGGTCGGCTCCTCAACGCCGCCGGCCAAGGCGCCCGTGACGCGGTCGCGTAGGACGTCAATCGCCTCATAGCGGAAGGCGGCGGTGGCATAATCATCCTCGCCCTCGTTCCACGCTTCAGCAATATCCGCTTGCAACAGCCGAACGCCGGATACCTCGTTGCGCACGCCGCGTTTGGCGTTTTCGGCAAGTTCCTCCGAGAAGTAAGAGACCATCTCGGGCGTCGAAAGGTGGCGGAGAGCGGCATGATCCTCATCCGCAAAGGCACGCTGCACCTCTCCCAGCCGGCGCTCGAACATGTCAAGATCGGCCGGGTCGACCGTGATGTCGGTCATCTGCGGTGCCGGGGCTATCGTGCCGCCTCCGATGCGCGGCAGCGTGAAGCCGGCGGACGATCGAGCAGGCGCAGACTGAGGTGCCACATCGCGCTGGGAGGTACGCCCGAAGCGTGAGCCGCGGGCCGGCGCGCCGCCCGCAACGACGGGCTGGCTGCGCGAGCGAAAGAAGGCCATAGCCAGCCAGACAAGCGTGCCGATCAGGAGCAACTGGATCAGAAAGCCAAGGGCGCCCGCCATGCCGCCGAAGCCGTAGCCGAGCAGCATGCCGAACAGGCCGCCGATCAGG
>NZ_JBLLVA010000047.1:0-23596 GCF_047739745.1 Borborobacter xinjiangensis
CCGGAAACCGGGCACTCCAGACCACCCACTCCGCATAACGACACGCTATGCATAATCGACATTTCCGGAGAAGATGCGGACGTGCGGTCCCTTGTCGGAGGGGATTTCGATGCGGACCAGCTTGGCCTTGACGTTGAGGTTGAGGGTCTTGATCGAACCGTTGAAGCCGTTGCCGGTGGAAGCGAAGGTGCCGATGGCAGCCATGTGTCTCATTCCTTTTTTGTTCGGGCCGCGCGGGATCGGTCCTCGACTGGGGCGTCCGCGCAGGCGGGGAGACGTCAAGCGGCAGGGATTGGCGCCAGTTGCGAAAACGACAGTCTACGGGGTTGGAAAAGGATCCTCGCACTCTCCCTTCAGGGAACGATGCTGAGATCGGTCTGCCGAAACTCGTCGGCCGTGGCCAGAATTGGCACCGCGAAATATTTCGCGCATGCGTAATGCAGGCAATCGCCGAGATTGAGGCCATGGCGGCCGGAGCGATATCGGTGGGCCGCGGACAGCGCCAGGCTGGTGGTCTCGGACGCGGGAGGCAAATCCCTTATCTCTATGCCGCGCTCGTCGAGGAACTCGACCACGATCGGCTCCACCTCCGATACGGAGAGACGGAACTTGTCGGGGCGTGCGAGACCAAGGACCGCCTCCAGCACGGCGACCGGCGAGGTAAAGGCATTCTTCCCGGAAGCGATTGCATCGGAGACGCGCTTCGCTTCCGGTTCATCGGACAGCACGGCGATGATCGCGCACGCGTCGACGAACATCACTCCGATTCCCACATCTTGTCGAATGCCTCGCGCGGGAGCGGCTTTTTCGCCGCCTTGCGCAGCGCCACACCATGCTTCTCACGAAGACGCGCGGCGGTCTGAAGCGGGCTTTCGGCAACGCGGCGGCGTTCGATGGCTTCCTTCATGGCAATGACGATCGCATCGGTGATGCTGACACCAGCCATATGGGCGAACCTGCGCGTCAGCGCATCCGCCTCGGGGTTGTTGACATTGATCGGCATGGTGCCTCCATGTAGATAACGCTGGCCGATAATGTAGATATTCTAGCCTACATTGGCAAGGTTCGCGATGTGGAAGGGAGATGCGGCAGCTCTATCTCCGCCATCGAGCGCGAGAGGATTTTTCGGTTGTCGACCTCGCGCCAGCGAGGGGTCGATGGACCGGTCCCGCCTGATCTGCGGATCGTCGCACCAGCCCATATCACCTTCCTGCGTCCCCGACCCCCCGGATCGGGAATCGGTGCCACTGCGCGACCGGCCGATCGTGACCCAGCCACCGAAGCGGTAAAGATTCCCGCTGTGCAGGATCGCGTCCTGATAGCTGGCCACCCAACGGCAGCCACGGTCAGCGGTGATTGCCGGAAACACGAAGGATCGCCAGAGACGCAGCACCACGCGGCACAGGTCCGGCTGCGCCGCGCAGTGGCGCGAGAGCTCGACCGCGTCATGCCGCGTGAGGCCGCCGACACGCAGAGATTGGAAACATGGCGCTCAAGCGGATGGACAACGTAGGAATCGTCGTCGAAAGCCTCGGAGGAACCATTGATTGCATTCGCGAACTCGGCCTCGAGCTCGAGGGGCGGGCCACGATCGAAGGAGAATGGGCCCGACGTGTCACTGGACTGGGCGATCAGCGGGTCGAGATTGCCATGATGCGCACGCCGGACGGCCACGGACGGCTCGAGCTCTCCCGCTTCCTCACGCCGCCTGCCGTCGCGGACCACCGCAATGCCCCGGTGAACGCTCTGGGCTACCTCCGCGTCATGTTCGCCGTGGACGAGATCGACGAGACGCTTGAACGGCTCCGCACGCGCGGCGCGCAGCTCGTAGGTGAAGTAGTCCAGTATAAAGAGGTGTATCGGCTCTGCTACATCCGCGGGCCTGGAGGGCTTCTCATCGGACTCGCCCAAGAACTCAGCTGAGCGCAATACGAAGATGAAGCCGGGGGCTCCAGAGCCTGCTGTCGACTCCCCTGCGGCAGAGATGCATCGTCAACGGTCTGGCTTATGGCCGGCTTGAACCGCCCTCGGCGCTGGCGCTGGAAACGAGGACGGCACGCTGGAGCTGTGGATGCCCAACCAGGCGCCGGCAATGTTCCAGGCAGATGCGGCAGGTGGCGGGGATTGCCCCCGAACAGGTCATCATCCATTCGCGCGTTTGGAGACTTGTTCGGACGGCATTTCCTCTACCAGACCTCCAACCCGTTCTCGCAGGCATTCTTCTTGCGAAAGCCGTTGGTCGCCCGATAAAGCTAATCTGGAGTCGGGAAAAGGAATTCCTGCGCGATAGACGCGGGAATAGATCGCCTGAACTGCTCGGTAGGTGGTCTCGTCGAGACGAAGCTTTCCAGGGAACTCCAGCGCATGCGCGAGCGAAAGCCCCATTGTCAATTGCCACCAGCAACAGGCGAAGGATGGAGAGAGCCAAGAACATGTCGATCCTCCTGTTCTACGTCCCGAAGTCTGAGGTCGCGCGGCGTTCGTTGCCTTCCCGTTGCCATGCAGAGCGTCGTTCTCGTGCTCCCTAGTCGCCCTTGCGTTCTGTTCAAAGCGATCGAAGATCGGAGCGGACCGTCGAACGTGCGTTGGTTTATTAGGATTGCCGTCAGATGCCTGGCCGGATCGCTTTGCCATCTGGTGCCGAAACCACCGCTCCGACCGATCGGCGTCTTCTCGAAAGCGACCCACATGCCGTAACCCAAACCTGCCCCTTCTGAAGGATGATTTCGCTATCCTTCAGCAGTTTCGTGCGTCAACAGCGAATTGTAGCGGGTTGGCACCATGAGCCCCGATATGGCAATGCGCCTGTCCCGCGATGCTACCACCGCTAACGGTCACAAGCCTATGACAACGTCTAGGCGCCCTACGATGGCCACGGCGGCAGTGCTATTCGCCTTACAACTGAGGTTCACTGAATAACCCGCCATTCAGCTAGGCGGCGGGCCATCGGCAGCTAGGCGATAATTCGCCCTGTGAGGAGAAGCTGGTCAGAGCGTCAGGCGTATCCTGTTGATCCGATCTCGAATGTCCTCAAAAGTAGCTTGAAGGTCTTTCGCATCCGGCACATCGAAGTAGTGATCTGCGCTCGACGCGCAGGCTTTGAGAAGCCCGTCCGAATTCTTGTCGTCAAGCTCGAGACGAATTGTGTAGATGGTGATGCCTTCCGCCTTGGCGTTGTTACAGCCGGTTAGCGTTTTGGCATCCATCTTGGCCAGGATCGCACTATCCCCGCTGTTACGGGCAACCAGACGTTCGTAGGCGAGAAAGCCGAAGCTTGAATAGGACGATCGTAACTCGCTGGAGATTTTGTTCCATGCGTTGTTGCCGTCAGAAAGCAAAATGATGATCTTCTCGTTGTTGAAGGCCTCCGCTGTCCGCCCTTCCAAAAATGGCTCGCCTGGCGAAAGCACGCGCCAGCCCCACATCAAGCCTTCAAAGATGTTGGTATTACCGAGCGCTGTGAGGTCATCGATCGCGCTAGATATGCCCTCGTAGTCGGTTGTCAGCGGCACGATCGGAGCGCTGTCGCAGAAGAAGTTGGGGCCCTTTCTTTCATCATAGTTCGAATAGTAGTTCGATTTCGATGTGTCCATCGGAGGACGGACCCAGTTGCCGTACGCCATCGGCTTGCCGTTTTGCACCGGGACACCGTATCTGGTCATTTTGCTCGTTAAGCCGCTCGGAACACCAGGTATCGTGCCCTTGTCGTCATTTAGGTAGCTGTTTGGGGAACGGCTCGGTGGAGTCGCGTCCTTGTCATCAATGTGAAATGCCGGCACGAACAACGACCGCGGATCACTGCTGCTGGCCGGCAAATCCCTTGTGTCGTAGTCATTCGAGCCAGTTGGCTGGCGCGTTTCAACGCAGCCCTCCCATGATGTGCCGAGATGATAGAAGAGCGAAAATCGGTCGAGCCCCGGAACGATTTCCACCCCATCCATCGTGCTTGCACCTTCAAGATCGAGCCAACTCGCGCCGCCGCTTTTCTGAAGCTTGCCATTGCCGTTGCCGTTGCCCGGCGCTGTCACTTTGGGCGCGAACTGCGGGCCGACGTTGACGAAGGTCGAGAACGGCACCAGAGCGAACTTGACTCGTTCCTCGTCGTCTATGTCCTTAGACATCGTCTCGACCATCGCGGTCGCGGCTTCCTTCAGGTTCTTGAGCTTTTTACCTTCCATGGATCCCGTGGTATCCAGCACGAGGGCGATCTCGTAGGACATGGTGCTGTGAGCGGCGCGTGAAACGATCTTGATTTCGGTACTCTCGCCAACGAACATTTTCATGAACGTGTTCGGCGAGCTCAACGTTAGATCGACCTGCCACTCTGCGCCCGCTTTGGATACTTTGAGGCCTTTATACTGGCCATCGAAGTTGCCGTTGAGCATGGCCGCAGCCATCTCATGTGCTTGATCCAGAGAGATTTCGTTCTTTTCTCTTGCCAGAACAAGGGCGGCGGCATCTGCGGCGTGCTGCACTTGATTCTTCAAGTTCATTGCCATCGACACATCTACCGCCAAGCCCACGCCGGCAATCAAAGGCACAAGCATAATAGCCGTCATCACAGCAAAGTTGCCTGAGTCCGAACGACCGAAGCTTTCTCGGCTCGATGAGCCTGTGCGGGTCGCGAGACCAGTCAATAGGCGTACGCCTAAGCCCACATAACAGCTAAAGGAATTGCCAGTACAACTTCCAACGCTGAAGTATGCCATAGAACACCCCCCCGCACCCAATGAGAAGATGTACATGTAATTTCTTAACATTCTCCGAAATGACGCAGGGCGAATTTATCGAACTGAGAGGCAATTTCGCCATGCGGCACATGCACTTCTTCGCAGAAGCCGTCGCTCGGATCGAACGCACATGCATTCCTACGATCAGACGTGACAAGCGGTATCCGGCCGTGTCATGGCTCGGCGTATCCGCTGGCGAAGAGCCGCAGTTCGCGGGCCTTGGGGTCACTCCGGAAAATCAATGCGCCCAGCCGTTCGGAATCCTGCGGGATATAATCGAGTGTGGCACCGCTCTCCTCGATGACCTTATCGCCGTCGCGGAGTTCGCCCTTGATCTCAACCGCCGCTACGGACTTTCCCGCGCGATTGGAGACGGAAAACTCTACCACGTAGCCGCCGTCGGTAGCCGTGATCTCGATCGGCGCCACGACGAGTTGTGCAGCCCCGTTGCGCCCGCTCAAGCCCTCGACGACAAGATAGCCGAGCACCGCCAGGAGGACCGCGCAGCTTATCCCCGCAACGATCCACTCCGTGGTGGAAGTTCCCGGTTTCCGCGTTGCTCCTCCCTTGTCGGTCTGCTGCTCCGGTTCTTTGTTGTCCTTTGCGGGGTGCTTCGTCAAAGGATCAGCCTCGCCACCGCCGCGCCGAGCGCTCCTGGAAACGAAAGAACCACGACCGCACTGAGCGTCTCCGAAAAGCCGGCGTCATCGGTCCTTCCGAAGCTCCAAAGGATATAGAGATTTACAAGCATCACCAGGACGTAGCCAACGACCGCATAGCGAAAGAAGATGTTGATGAAGCCGGCGCCGGGCTCCGGATTGTGCGAGCCGCGAAATTCGAACTCGTAGACGAAGGCGTGCATGAGGGCGAGGGTTACCAGTACCAGAGCGATTTCCTTCCAGGCGTTCATCTTGTAGGCGATTAAGACGACCTCTTCCGTCGGCGCGATGTTCACTGAGAGAAATAGGGCCCCGACCACCATCAGGAACAATTCTCCAGCATAGCCGGGCTCCGGCATTCCATCCTCTTCCAGCGGGCCCGGGCCCAGCTGGGCGCGTGCCAAGGATGCGCCCAGACTTCCTGGTATCATCTGCACGGCAATCTTTCCGATCACCTCCCGCAGCGGCATATGGTGATCCACATGCCGAATATGGCGAGCACCACGGTCGCGGCTACCGCGGCAACCAGAATGGCCACCATTGCATCCGCGATGCGGTCGCGAAGTTTCGTGGTCTGGCGAAAACCTCCATATTTGTGCAACAGCACCAGCATTGGAATCGTGACTGCCAGCAACAGCGCGAGGCGCAACGGTTGGAGGTGAAAGCCGAGCGCCCATGCTTCCATTGTCATCAGAACCGGGACAGCGAAAATCAGAGCACCGGCGAAGGCGCGGCCAAGTCCGATCCAGAATTCACGCGGCGTCGGCCCGTATCCAACGACGATTTCAGTTGACGCCACGTCTCTCCCTCTTCGAAGTTGCAGGATCGACTCGCACTCTGGCGGCCTGGAGCAAGCGGTGGGAAATGCTCCTCGCCCGATCTTTGTTCCGTCACGCCGCGTTGCGGACGGAAGCGAACCTACAGCAGCGAGCGTAGCATCTCCGCTGCTTTGCATCTCCGAAGGTCCTATTAGCGTGCCTCGGAGCGCTACACCGGCAACCACATGGCGCTCTATGTGCTTGATGAGCGAGAATCGGCGCTTAAAGCTCATATACCAAGCGCTCTGAGGACCCTTATTGAAGACGGAGGCCTAAAAGACGTGGTGCATGACGTCCGGGAGATCAGCACGTCAGCCGTTAGTGTCCACGTGTGACCCGGCAACCTCCAGATGTTGCCTGAATCGCTCGTAGTGATTGATGATATCGGCAATCACTTGTTCGGCTTCGTAGCCGAAGATGTCATAGCCGAAGCCGGCGTTTGCCAGGAACACTTCCGCCCGATAATACCGCCGCTGTTCGCCTTCCCTCCGCGCGGCGTCGGTCAGCGCAAACGCCGGGATCGGCCGGCTGGCGAGGCGAACCGCATACTCGAAATCGTCCGCCCCTTCTCCGTGCGTAACGGTGAGCTGAATTCCGTTCTCGACTTTCGCGATATTGGCCGCCAGTCCGCGTTTGTCGAACTCCGCCCTTACCGTATCGAAAGCCTTGTCCACGACAGTATCGATGAAGGCTGATATCTGACGTTTCGAAGGGTGGCTGACGATAGCGCCCAGCCGTCGACGCCACGAGACGCTCCCGTCCTGTCGGACCAGCGGCATGGACGGCAATCGGCCGGCGGCCTTCACCGCTACCTCCTCGCTCAAAGCCTTCCAAACTCCATAGCAGATGATGAGCAGGATGATGGAAAGAGGAAGCGCTGCGACAACCGCGGCCATCTGCACTGCTTCGAGCCCGCCGGCCAGCAGCAGGCATGCCGCTACTCCGCCGCAAGTCAGGGCCCAAAAGACGCGAAGCCACAAAGCTGGCTCCTCTTCTCCACGGGACGTGACCATGGCGATCACGAGCGCGCCGGCATCGGACGCGGTGACGAAATAGACGGCGACCAGCAAGGCCGTTATCCACGACAGCAGAACGGACCACGGAAGGTAATCAAAAACAATAAAGAGCGCGATTGGCATGTTCTCCGCGACCGTACGCGAGATCGCTCCATTCGCTTCATTGAGATCCAGCCAAATGGCGACATCACCAAAGATGGTAAACCAGATAAAGCTGAAACCAGCGGGTGCGAACAGGACACCCACAAGGAACTGACGGATCGTCCGTCCCCTCGAGATGCGAGCAATAAACATGCCGACAAAAGGCGACCAGGACATCCACCAGGCCCAGTAGAAAAGCGTCCACTTGCCGACCCACTCAGTCGGCTCATAAGCATAGATGTGAAAAGTTCGCCGGACGAAACCGTTCACGTAGAGGCCGATGTTCTCGACGAAGGCCTGCAGCAGAAATCTGGTTGGCCCGAGCGCCAGGATCAGGCCCATCAGCGCGAACGAAACGACGAGGATCATTTCGCTGAGCCGCCTTATGCCGTTGTCGAGGCCGGTCGCCACGGTGATGGTTGCGAGGATCGTGACGACGCCGATCAGCACCAGTTCGCTCGGCAGGTTTTGCGGCAGGCCGAACAGATAGTTCATGCTCGCATTGAGTTGGGCAACACCGAGGCCAAGCGATGTCGCCAACCCGGCGAGTGTCCCCACCACAGCAAAAATGTCGATCAAATCGCCAATCGGACCGCGAACCCGATTTCCAAGAAGTGGAAGGAAGGCCGAGCGGACAAGCAGCGGCTGGTTTTTTCGAAAGCCGAAATAGGCAAGTGCCAGGCCGATCACCGCGTATATCGCCCATGCATGCACGCCCCAATGGAAAAACGTGATCTCCATGGCGTCGCGCGCGGCCTGGGCGGTGCGCGGCTCCGCATCGGGGGGCGTGGAGAAATGCGTTATCGGCTCGGCAACGCCGTAGAACACAATGCCGATGCCCATCCCGGCGCTGAACAGCATGGCAACCCAAGTGCCATAGCCGTAATCCGGCATGGAGTCGTCGGGGCCGAGCTTGATCCTGCCGAATGGGCCCATTGCCAAGGCCAACAGGAAGATCACGAAAACCGCAACGGCCAGCATGTAGAACCAGCCGGCTTCGGCCGTCACCCAACCGTTGGCTAGCTCGAAGAACGCCTTTGCGGACTGCGGAGCAATGCTCGCGTAGAGAATGAGGCCAATGGCGATGATAGCGGAGCCGAAGAAGGTCACAGGCGCGATGCTGGCGAAAGCGGTTTTCAACAGCCGAGTCCTTGAACGGAAACATCCGACCTGAGCGGATATAGTTTTGGCGTACACGATGTCTACACTAGAAGTGTTTGGTTCCGGCACTTGCCTTCGAGCGGTCCATAACAGTGTCTGTGGCTTTGTCCGGGTGTCGGGTGCCGCAAGGACAAGGCACACCGGAACGGCTCGGTGGGGAGCAGTCCTCTACAGGTTTGCTCGCTTCCCGGGGGACTAAGGCGCCTACCGCCTCCAAGCTGGAGAAACTCTCCTCGACCAACTCCATGCCATAGTTTCTTCGACCGTGCCGATGGCGTCCAGCCGCGTATAGAGTTCGCAAGTGCGCCATGTGGCTAACGGCCGATAGCCCGTGTTTACGCGGCGACCCAGTCGCATTGCCCATCAACGACAGTCGATGACTGCCCGAAAAAAAAGCCGCCGGAGCGGGGTCAATTTTCGCAATCAGCTGTCGAATATCAGAACTCGTAGCTGATGCCGAGCCGCACGCTGTGCTGGATCGACATCAAGTCCGCTATCTGCGATATCTTCGGAGCCGAAGTCGGCATAGCGATATTCGACGCGGCCGATTCAGCTTGCGCATGTCCTAGGTATTGATGAGAATGTCCGCCGCCAAGTGGCGCGTCACCTCCGCCCTAATCCTGTGTTCGATCTTCCCGAGGACGGACACGAGGAACTTGCAAAACTGCTGAGAAAGCTGGCGGAGACGCAGGTTCGAGAGCCTCACCGGAACAAAGATTGGCCAATCTCGGTGACGAGGCGCGGATCGGCAGGGCCAAGATGTTTCATCGTTCTGCATTCCGGCGACTTTGTGATGTGCTCGACATTGCGGAGCGGATCAGGGGTCGTTCGCCGATCGGCGAAATCGATGCAGCGATCGGGAGCAAGCTTTTCGGCCAACAGGGGAGCGAGTTGGTTTCGATGTGCAACGATGCTTCTCCCGGCATCACCATAGGCGTCGCTATCGCGTTTAACGTTCGCCTGTCTTCTTGATGATCCGCGGCCATCACTATCGCCTTCGCTACAGTCCCTCCGGCATCCCCACCACGGGCGTTACCGCAGCAGGTCGAACGCAGCATTGAGGAGGCGTCCTACAGCCTCGGCGCTGTGTCGATCAATTCGCGATTTTCCATGAGTATTCTCCCCTGCTGAAACGCTTCAACGCATGAAACTCAATTAGATTCAATGCTAGATTCAATGCAGGTCTCGGATCGAATGTCGGTTCCAGCCGTTACAGACGGAGCCACTTGGGAGGCAGTGATGAACGTCAGCGGCGAGGCCACGAAATCCGTTTGGATACTGGACGCGGAGCTACCAGCCGCTCCACGGCTGGAGAGAGACGAACGATGCGACGTGGCCGTGGTGGGGGCTGGCATCGCAGGCATCTCGATTGCCTACGAACTACTTTTGGCAGGGCGGAATGTGGTTCTCGTTGATCGCGGACCGCTGCTCGGGGGCATGACGTCTCGCACGACCGCGCATCTGGCACCGATCTGCGACGACGGTCTGAGCGAACTCGTCAAGGTCCGTGGTGAGAAATTGGCGCGACGATATCAGGAAAGCCAGCAAGCTGCCGTCGACCGTATCGAAAAACATGTGAAAGATCTTGGGATCGACTGCGACTTCCGGCGCCTGGATGGATTCCTGTTTCCCGCCGCGTGGATGGATGAGGAAGAAGCCGCCAAGCAATGCGACCAAGAATACGCGGCGGCAGGCAAGGTCGGCGCTGCCGTAGAGCACTGCAAAGGCGTTCCGCTCAAGGGCCATAAGTCAGCGCCAGTTCTGCGCTATCCCAACCAAGCCACCTTTCACCCGCTAAAGTATCTCCGGGCCATCCTTGCCGACTTCGAGAACCGCGGAGGCAAAGCCTTCGCCGGCAGCGCCGTCATCGAGATTGAGGAAGGCGACGAGCTCCGCCTACGCATCGGCAGCGGAGCGACGATAACGTCTGACCACGCTGTGTTTGCAACCAATTCGCCCATCAACACCGTGGTGGCGGTTCACAGCAAAATGGCGCCTTATCGCACCTATGCGATGGCTTTCGAGTTGTCGAAGGGCGCCCTTCCGGACGCGCTCTACTGGGATATGGACGATCCATATTATTATGTCCGCCTCAACCCCGGTGCCGACATCGATTATCTCATCGCGGGCGGCCGCGATCACAAGTCCGGGGAAGCGGACGACGGTGAGGCGCGCTTCGATGCGCTAGAAGCCTGGGTCAGAGCTCTCGTGCCGGAACTCGGCGATGAAACGGCGCGATGGTCCGGCCAGGTCCTTGAGACGATCGATTATTGCGGCTGCATCGGCCGAAGTCCTGGCAGCAGCAATGTCTTCATCGCTACCGGCGACTCCGGACAAGGAATGACACATGGAGCCCTGGCGGGGCTGCTTATCCGGGATTTGATCGTAGATGGCTCCAATCAGTGGGAGCCGGTATATGCCCCCAATCGGAAGCCTCCGTCCGCGCTGGCGAATTACGTGAGCGAGAACCTCACGCTTGTAAAGAATTTCACTGAATATCTGCTGCCGGGAGAGATCAAGTCGATCGATGACCTCAAGGTTGGGGAGGGGGGTATCCTCCGCGACGGTCTAAGCAAGCTCGCGGTGTGCCGCGACCGCGACGGAAAGGTGCACATGCATTCCGCAAGCTGCACGCATTTGGGCTGTAGCGTACACTGGAATTCTACAGAGCAATGCTGGGACTGTCCGTGTCATGGCTCTCAATTTGCGCCAGATGGCAGCGTTCTCAATGGACCGGCTCTCCAACCACTACCGCAGCGTCCTTCGTGAACCGCCTTAGACCAACATGAATCTGCGAGGTAGCAAGCTGTCGGTGACGACCTGTATAAGCGGGCACTAGCCAATGTACTTGCCCGTCCAAGAAGCGATGAAACTCGGCGCTCTCGAAAACGGTCAGGCAGCCTCACTTGCCGGACTGGCTCCCGTTGCCCGCCAGTCAGGACAATGGACTGGCCGCGCCTTCATGCGTGGCGGCCGGGCCAATGTCCGTCAGGCGCTCTACATGCCGGCTCTCGTCGCCATGCGCTTCAATCCCAATCTCAAGGCGAAATATGACCAGCTCCTCGCGGCCGGCAAAGCCTCGAAAGTCGCCATCACAGCCGTCATGCGAAAAATGATCGTGCTGGCAAACGCCTTGCTCAGGGACGGCCGCAAATGGTCCACATCCCTTCCTTGACCAACACGGATACTCTAGTTTCGATGCGAGCCAGTGAAAGCGCCGCGCCAGAATACCGCGCAAGCGGGCCTGTTCTGCCTCGTCCTCAAGGAAGAAGAGCGGGATGAACGGCTTCTGAACTTCCGTCGAGAGGAACGCGAGCACCTGCAGATGCCGGGTTCGTCCGAGCTTCCCTTCCGGAAGAAGCCCGGTCGACTGACTGGCGATCCAGTCGATGATTGCCGCGTTCTCAGTCGGCAACATGCCGTCGCCCAATACAAGCGCCGGCACATAGCCGTTCGGGTTGGCCCGCGTGTAGTCGGAGCCGTCCTCAAGCGCGTGGCTGAAAATAGCGACCTTGTGCGGCCGGAAATCGAGCCTGACGTCGCGCAGCAGGATATGCGTGGCCTGCGAGCCGGTTCGGGGCGTGTGACAGAAGTCCCCAGCTTGTCTCCGTTGAATGTGGCTTTGCGCCCTTCGCTTCACAACGGTGACAAATCCGGCTGGATCGGGTTAGAGGCGATAGCTCCGCTTTCGGGGCAAACCGGCCATCACGCAGGCAGGCCTCGAATGCGGTTGCGCTGGCGGTACTGCGCCGGCGTCACCCCTGTGCGGCGCTTGAACAACCTGCGGAAGAATGTCGGGTCTTCATAGCCGACTGAGACGGAGACGTCTTCGATGGCCACGTCCTCGGTCTCGAGTATCTGCTTGGCCTCCTCGATCCTGAGCGCCTGGACATATTCGACAGGCGTGTATCCGGTGGCTGCGGAGAAGCGCCGCTTGAAGCTGCGCTCCGACAGGCCGGATCGCCCGACCATGGCCGAGACTGGATTTGCCGTGGCGTAATTATCGACCAGCCACGCCTGGATCTTCGAAACAACCGCATCGCTATGCTGGCGCGGACGCGCCATGGACGCGAACGGTAGCTGCCCATAACCGCGGTCGCCGAGCAGGAACAGGCGGGAGACGCGGGCCGCCTCTTCCGCGCCACAGAAGCGGCCGATCAGGTAAAGAGCAAGGTCCTGCCACGAGGACGCGCCGCCCGTCGTGATCAACTAGCCGCCGCGGCCGCTATCGCACAGGATCCGCTCCGGCCTGAACCTGACGCCCGGATAGCGGTCGCGGAACAGGTCGGCCATGGACCAGTGCGACGCGGCCTCGGCCCCATCCAGCAGGCCGGCTTCGGCAAGCAGCACGAAACCGCTACAGGTCGCGCAGACCAAGGCTCCATGATCGATGTGACGGCGCACCCATGCGATCTCCTCGCACCATCGTCCTTCAGGCGTCTCATCACGGCTCAGGTGAATGTCGCAGACGATGACGACGTCGGCCCGGTCGCCGGTCAGGTCTCCTTCCGGCGTCACGCGCAAACCCGTGCTGGATCGGAACGATCCGCGGCAGCTTGCGACCAAGACAGGGTGAATCGGACGGGACATGGCCTCGTCATTCCTCCCCGTATCGCCGAGCACCTCATGCAGACCGAAAGCCGCCATCGTCCCGCTTTCCGGCAGGCTCAGGATCGAAACACGAAGCGGTTCTGTAGGGCGCGGGCGTATCGGCATCATCGAAATTTGGCATAAATGCCCCGAAGCCGTCGAGTATGCCGCTAACCTTCACCGTCGATCCCGTCCAATGTCGTTCCGTCTAAAAACACCGAAACGGAAGGACAGGACCATGAGCATCATTGAAGGAACGGTCGATCTGACGAAGAATTTTGCCCAGCCGGTTGACGCTGTTTTCGCAGCCTGGTCGACGGAGGAAGCCCAGCTTGCGTGGAGCGATCCGGGAGAGGGCTGGGAACTGAGCTTCGACCAGTTCCGATTTGCCGTTGGAGAAGCGGACGTGTGCCGCTTCGGTCCCGTGGGCGGCCAGCACCATGTTAACGAGAACCGCTACCTCGAGATCGAGGTCGGGAAGCGGATCGTCTATTCGACGTCGCTTAGCAGCAATGGCAGGCTTATTTTTGCCGGCACCGTCGCCGTCACGTTCGAGGAAAAGGATGACGGAACACGCATGAGGCTTGTCGAACACGGCCTCTATTTCGCCGGTCAGGACGACGTTGCTGGCCATCGTTCCGGCTGGGAAAGCATGCTCGGAGCTCTGGGGAAATACCTGCACAGCGGGCGACCCTGAATGTGTGGTCAGGTAAGGTGACCGCCGGCCGCATGATTGCGGCTCCTCGCCCTGTTGCCCAACCAGCCCGCTCATGGGTACTGCACCGCTGTACCCCTTCAGGTTCACATGCAAGCCGCGTCGACCCCGCGTGTCACTTTGGTGGTATCGCCGTTGATCGGGACCTTCGAGGCGAAGGTGCCTGGCTCCAGCCGAGCAGGGCAGCCAACATCTGGCCCGCCTGGTTGGCGTCCTCCGTGCCCCCCGGGTGGCTTTGCCGCCCGCTTCAGTATTTCCGCTTCGAGCGCATGGATAGCCCATATGGGACATTGACCCGACTGGCCTCCTTTCGTCTGATCGACCGGCAAAAGATCGGTTTCAGGGTTCTGCCGTGTCACGTACGCTCTCTACCACGCCCAGACAGGACGGGTTTCGCGCTCCCGGCGAATTCGAACCCAAAGCCGGCTGCTGGCTGATCTGGCCGGAACGGCCGGATACCTGGCGGCTGGGAGCGAAGCCGGCGCAGAAGCTGTTTGCGGACGTCGCCGCCGTGATTTCGCAAAGCGAGCCTGTCACCGTCATTGCCTCGGGGCGCCAGTGGCAGAACGCGCGCGCACGGTTGCCCGCCAATGTCCGGGTCGTGGAAATGTCGACCAACGATTCCTGGCTGCGCGACAGCGGCCCGAACTTCGTCGTCAACGATCATGGCTTGGTGCGCGGCGTCGACTGGACCTTTAACGCCTACGGCGGCTTCAACGGTGGACTCTATTCTCCATGGGATCTCGACGACCTGCTGGCGCACAAGGTGCTCGAGGTCGAGACGATGGATCGCTACCGCTCGCCTCTCATTGCCGAGGGCGGCGGCCTGCAATGCGACGGTGAGGGCACCCTCATCACCACCGAACAGTGCCTGCTAAACCGCAACCGCAATGCTCATCTCGGCAAGCCGGAGGTGGAACGTCAGCTAGGAGATTATCTCGGCGTCGACACCATAATCTGGCTGCCGCGCGGTTTCGCCTTCGACGAAACCGACGGTCATGTCGACGACATCTGCTGCTTCGTGCGCCCCGGCGTGGTGGCGCTGAGTTGGACCGACGACCGGACCGACCCGCAATACGAGATTGTGCGCGAGGCCGAGGACGTGCTGCGATCGGCCCGCGACGCGCGCGGCCGTTCGCTCGAAATCCACCGGCTGCCGCATCCGCTGCCGATAGAAACGACCGCAGAAGAAAGCGAAAGCGTGGACAGGATCTATGCGACCTGGGCGCGCCCGGAGGGCAACAGGATCGCGGCCAGCTACATCAACTACTATCCTGGAAACAGTGTCGTCGTCGTGCCGGAGTTCGGCTGCGATCTCGACGCCCGGGCAAAGCAGGTTCTCGCCGGCCTTTTCCCCAACCACCAGATCGTCGGCATCGCCAATTCGCGCGAGATCCTTTTGGGCGGCGGCAACGTCGCCTGTATCACCTTGCCGGTCTACGCCCCGCAACATCGATAGTCGAACCAGGGAGGAGAACGTCCATGCGCATCAGAATTGCCTCGACCGTAACCGCCGCACTATTGCTTGGTGCGAGCCTCGCCCATGCCGACGAGGAAAAGATCGTCAACGTTTATAACTGGTCTGACTACATCGCGCCGGACACTGCGGAAAAATTCGAGAAGGAAACCGGCATCAAGGTTCGTTACGACGTCTACGACGCCAACGAGATCCTCGAAACCAAGCTGTTGACCGGCGGCTCCGGCTACGACGTAGTCTACCCTTCGGCCTTTCCCTTCCTGAAAAACCAGGTCGCGGCAGGTGTCTTCCAGCCGCTCGACAAGGCGAAGCTGGCGAACCACGCCAAGATCGATCCGCAGGCGCTATCGTTGATTGGCGCCGCCGATCCGGAGAACGAGCACGCCGTGCCCTACATGGCCGTGACCGACGGCATTGGCTACAATGTCGGCGCGGTCAAGACGCGCATGCCGGACGCGCCGACCGGATCGTTCGCCATGGTCTTCGACGTCGACGTGGTGAAGAAGCTTTCCGACTGCGGCGTGGCGATGATCGACGCGCCTGCCGAGGTCATACCGATGGCCATGAACTATCTCGGCGTCGATCCGAAATCGACCAGTCCGGAAGATCTTGCCAAGGCGGAAGACCTGCTGACGAAGGTGCGACCCTACATCCGCTATTTCCACTCCTCCAAATACATCAACGATCTCGCCAACGGCGACATCTGCGTGGTGCTCGGCTGGTCTGGCGATATCCTGCAAGCCAGGTCGCGCGCGGCGGAAGCGGCCAACAAGGTGGAGATCGCCTATTCCATACCCAAGGAAGGCACACTCATTAATTTCGATACCATGGCCATGCCGAAGGATGCCCCCCATCCGCAAAACGCCCTGGCCTGGATCGACTTCAACATGCGCCCGGAGATCGCCGCCGCCAATTCGAGCTACGTCTCCTATGCCAATCCAATCCCGGATTCGCTACCGCTTATGGATCCGGTTATTGCCAAGGATCCAGGCGTGTTCCCGCCCGACGACGTCAAGGCGAAGCTTTTCGTCGTCCAGACCAGCGACCCAAAGCTGCTGCGCCTGCAAAACCGGCTGTGGACGCGCGTCACCACCGGGCAATAGACGGGGAAGCCCATGGCGCTTGGTTCAATCGGGAACGATCTGGCGCGCCAGCGCCAACAATTCCACTTGGGAGTGGACACCGAGTTTGCGGTAGATTTGCTTGATATGATTGCGCACGGTGCCCGGCGAGATCGAGAGCGCGCGCGAGATCGTCTTGGCGCAGCCGCCATCGAGCAGGAGGCGCGCGACTTGCCGCTCACGCGCGCTGAGCGGCAACCGGTCCCCGCCGGCATTCCCATCGCCGCGGCAGAGGCGGCACAGATCGAGCAGCCGCGCCAGCACCGCTCTGGTCGCGCTGCTTGCCGCGCCGGCCACCACCAAATCCTTTTCACCGAAAGGCGGAGCGCCTGTCCGGCGCAAGAATGTCACATAGCCGGCCGTCAGCCCATCGAAATTGAACACGCCGGTGATTTCATCGACGCTTCCCGAAGGCCCGTAAAATTCGCGATAGTAGGGCGTCAGGCGAAAATTGCCGTTGCTGATTGCCGACAGCGGCAACAGGAAATCCTGCCTAGTGCCGGTGAACCGTTGGAAGAAAGGATCCTGCCGGTAGACGCGTGCATCATAGTCGCGGTTCCAACGATCCGGACCGCGGTCGTCGATCGTGGTCGACCTAACAGCGCGATGATAGAGGCCGACATAGACACGATCTGATGCAAGCAGCGCCTGGGCCGCGGCCGCGAAGCGGGAGGACAGTTCCTCCGGTGTCGTCGCAGCAACCGCCGCCACGATACCCGTGCTCCAGCGCTCAAATCGATCGAGAGAAACGTTCGGCTGCATACCTGCCGACGTTACCCTGAGGCACAGTGAATGCAAATAGCGGAAGTGACGCTGCGACAGGCGGCCATCGACCGTGGAGGACGACCATGCGCGAGATGACCGTGGCTGCGACCCAGATGGCCTGCACCTGGGACGAACGGGCCAACATCGCACAGGCGGAGGTGCTGATACGCCAAGCTAGGGCGGACGGCGCGGATCTGGTCCTGATTCAGGAGCTTTTCGCGACGCCCTATTTCTGTCAGGACCAGTTCCACGAATTCTTCGCCCTGGCGCGGCCGTTCCACGACAATTCGCTGATCGCGCATTTTTCGCGGTTGGCGGCCGAATTGGAGGTCGTGCTGCCCGTCAGCTACTTCGAGCACGCCGGCCAAACCTATTTCAACAGCCTCGCCGTCATCGACGCCGACGGGCGCGTGCTCGGCAACTATCGCAAGAGCCACCTTCCCGACGGTCCCGGCTATACCGAGAAGTTCTACTTCTCGCCCGGTGACACAGGGTTCAAGGTCTGGAAGACCAGGATCGGCACGATCGGCGTCGGCATCTGCTGGGATCAATGGTTTCCGGAAGCCGCCCGCAGCATGGCTCTCCAGGGGGCGGAGATCCTGCTCTATCCGACGGCCATCGGCTCCGAGCCGCACGACGCCACGCTCGATTCCAGCGGTCACTGGCAAAGGGTCATGCAAGGCCATGCCGGCGCCAACCTGATGCCGCTCGTCGTATCCAACCGCATCGGCACGGAGAATGGGCGCAACGGAACAAGCATCACCTTCTACGGCTCATCCTTCATCGCCGATCCAACCGGCGCAAAGGTCGCTGAAGCGGATCGTGAAACCACCGGTACCGTGAAAGCCAAGTTCGACCTTGACGCCATCGCACACCAGCGGCGGTCCTGGGGCGTGTTTCGCGACCGCAGGCCCGATCTCTATGGCCGCCTCACCACCCTTGACGGTTCCGATTGAGGCGCCATCTTGGACGGCATCGTCGATATATGTGACCGCGTGGCGAGTCTTGCGCTCACTCGCAACATTTCTGTTGCGAATATTCCACCTGTTCATCGAAATCCGGTCGCCCTTCCGGCATCAGGTCCATCATATTCCATAGTGGCTCGATCGTCCCTTGTTGGCGCGGGTCTTGGCCAGGATCGGATCCGGCAAACATCATTTCAGACGACCAGAAATGGCGGATGCCTTCTGGTGTATTTTGGAAAACATGGGTCATCGGCGCGAGTTGTCCGTCCTCGAACAGCGCGTTGAAATCGTGCTTGAACGTTGCGCCGACTGCCGAAAGCATGACGAGGTTTGTCCAGCCGCGCTGGTCCGCAAACGCCTGCGTGCGCTTCACGAATGTCTGCGTGACTACGGCAAAATTGAAGCCGGCGGCACGGAAATGATGCGCGGCGCCGTTCAGTTGATCGAGCAAACCCGTGCAAGAGGGACATGGCGTTTCCTCTCGGGGCAGGTTGGCAAAGGGGCCGCTCGACGGCTGCGGTCGGTCGTCCAGCGAATGACGTGGAAACATCATGTTATAGATCAACAGTGATGTCGTGCCTGGTGCAAACAGATCCGACAGCTTCATCTTTTGCGGTTTGCCGTCAGCCCCGATCCGTTCGAACTGATAATCCTTCTCGACCAACGGCCCTGGTGGCAGGGCACGCCGTTCGGCTGCTACTGCCTCCATCTGCCGACGCAGCGCGATTTCGGATTGCAAGAGCTTGTCGCGCGCGACGCGATACTCGGCGCTCTCGCCTCGGAAGGTGACACCCATAACTCGACCTCCTCTGCTTGTTCCCCACCCGCTGATCCACCATACTGGAAATCGGCACGATGCACGGCTGTCGAGTCGCCCGAAACCATTGCTGCCGGTGCGACCGTTGTCGAGTATTTCGAGAAGTTCCCGCAGCCGCCGGACTACAGCCCCAACCTTAGGCGGCGCATGAAAATTCCGAAAATTTGGTTGACGTTTCAAGGCGTCGAAAGGTCACCGGCGCTCCGGAAGGGCCCTGATCACTAACGCCCGTACGCTCGAGACAGCTCACGCTCCGGGCCTTTCACATGAGGTGGGTCCCGTGGAGATTGGATCGGCCTTTGCGACGCAGCCCGACCACGAGGGGATCGTGGCGCGTTGTTACGCGCGGCAACTCGCCTTCGGGGATGCCCGGCCGTCCTCGATGACACGGATCGCCGGCTGATGAGTTCGCGCCCGAATGCCAGGTTGGTGGTTGATGATGACGCTGGTGCGCTCGTAGAGCTTCGAGCCCAGATGAAAGAGTAACTGCCTGCCCGCCTGGCGAAGGGGAGATAGCCGAGTTCGTCGAGCACGACGAAGTCGAGCCGGGTGAGGTGATCGGCAATTCGGCCCTGGCGGCCGGCGTGAGGTCTCGGTCTCAAGCCTGTTGACGAGATCGACAACATTGAAGAAGCCGCCGCGCGCGCCGTTGTGGATCAGCGCCCGGGCAATGGCGATGGCTTGGGAGGACGGCAGGCTCAGGCTTGGCCGAGTCGACATGCGGCGGATTCTGCTGGAGACGTTTGCCAGGGAGCTGTCGCCTGGTACGTCCTGCCCCTCAGGGGCAAGGCATCTTATCTCGTTTTCCGCTAGCGTTGATAAACAGCTATTCTGACGCTATATTGCGTCACTACGAGCGGTACTCTAAGGACTCGGTGAGTATTATGAGCCTTGCACAATATGCCGACAACGGCCTGTTCTCCCCACGCAAGATCGCGGATGCTCTGCGCACGACGAGCGAGGAGATCGCTCGCACGGCTGGGCTCGGCAAGGATGCGATCCAGCGTAAGGACCGCATCCGCTCTGATAAGACACAACGGCGGTTGCGGGAGATGGCCGAGATCGTCAACAAGGTCGAGCCTCGTTTCGGCTCGGCGCTGATGGCCTATGCCTGGTATCGTTCCGAGCCGCTGCCCGGTTTTTCCGGCCTGACGGCGATGCAGCTCGTGCGTGACGGCCGCGCCAATGATGTGCTCGACTATATCGACGCAGTCAATGCAGGCGTTCATGCCTGATGCACTTCAAGGGGATGCTCTACCGGGCGCTGAACCCTGTCTTTGCCCGTGAGCCGTTGTCGGGCCGTGGCGCAGAGCTTTATGGCGGCCGCTTCAACCGGAAAGGGACGCCGGCGCTCTATACCTCGCTGTCGATCAGAACGGCGCTCCGTGAAGCCAATCAGGTCGGCAGCCTTCAGCCGACGACACTGGTTGCCTATAATGCCGAGTTCGAGCGCGTTTTCGACGGCAGGGACCATGCCGCCCTGAAGGCCGAAGGGATGGATGCGATGGCGCTGGCCGAGCCTACCTGGCGCGATCAGATGAAAGCAGCCGGCGAAGCGAGGACCCAAACTTTCGCACAGAGGCTTACCAAGGCGGGTTATCATGGTTTGTTGGTCCGAAGTTTCGCTTCCGGTGCAACCGACGACGATCTCAATCTCGTGCTCTGGAGATGGAGCAATGCACCCTCCTGCCGCCTCACCCTGATTGACGATGAAAACCGCCTGTCGCGACTGTGATAATCGACACAAGAAAGACGGCCTCGCGAGGGGCCGGCGCATCTTCAATCTTAACTTCCGGCACTTTCCCGGTCCTCACCATACGACGTTTTCGAGATCGAACGGGCGGAAAACTCCATGGCATCGTTTGCGTTCTGGACGTGACCTGCCTTTATTATTATCCGTGGCCGACATGGACCGTGCGTTTGCCGGCACATCGTGGTGCATCGTCGGTGGGACCGGCATGTTAATGCCGCACCGTCCTCCTACGGCTGATGAGAGGACGCGGGTCAAGCTCACTCCTCGAGCGCGAGGCCGACCAGCTTGGCACGGCGGTGAGCATGCGCAACGCTTCACTCGCCGTGCACCACGCGGTGGAGGCTCTTCAGCAGTTCCGCCGGCCGTGCCGCCTGGAAGATGCTTCGGCCGATTACGAGGCCGGTGGCGCCACGGGAGACATAGGCTTCGACATCGCGGAGCGTGTCCATGATGTTCTCCTTCGGCGTGCCGCCGCGAATGAAGAGCGGCACGTTGACTGCGCTGACGATGTCGTCGAGGTCTCGGCGATGTCGTTGGGCGCATCAATCTTCAGCAGGTCGACGCCCAGTTCCGCGGCCAGTCGCGCCGCATGCAGGATTTGCGCCGTCTCCCGCACGGTGTTGCCGTCGTCATCTACGGCAAGCGCCTCCGTCATCAAGGGATATCCGATGCGGCGGCACATGGCGGCGATCTGGGCCAGGTGATTGCGGTAATCGGCAACGCGCTTGTGGCCCGACGCGTTGACAAGGAAGAAGCAGGTGACGACGTCGGTGCCGGACCGGGCGATGTCGTCGGCCGAGACGACCAGTGTCGCTTCGATGTCCGAGCCGCCATGCTGGCGAAATGCGCCCGTTGTATCGAGGCGCATGGCATGGCATGGCGCTATCCGCTTCATCGAGGACATGGCCTGCATCGTCGCCGGGCTGACAAGCAGCCCATCCAGGGCGTCCTGGGGCAGGGTTGAGAGCAGCCGGGGAATGTTCTCGAGGCCCGATACGTGGCCCTCGAACAACGGATGGTCGACGCCGAGAATGAGGCTCCTGCGGTCGGCACGCGAAAACAGGCGCTCCATCCTGAGCTCAAATCCAGAACCTCTGTTGCTTCCCACCGCCGATGGCCGAAGCCACCCGGATTCCTCTCTCGATAGAGCTTTCATGTCTCGTCCTTTGCTTTACAGTTGGTTGCAGCCTCCCCAATGCCGCTGCGGGCCCGGGATTGAGAACGGTTGCCGCTCCGCGAGCGCGCGCATGGACAAACCCGCGCACGATCGCCGGTTGTGGAATCTCCAGCTGAGAAAGTACCACATGCGTTGCGTCGATGTCGTCGAATGCCTTGTCCACGAGGCTCGGGGTGAGATGGTCGTTTGCGCCGCTGCCGAGGACGATCCTGTTGTCTCCCGTCGGCTCGACCCAGATCGCCGCAACTCCGCTATAGATGCCTGCGATGGTCGAGACGTGGTTAATGCCAACGCCGTGTTCCCTGAAATGGTCGAACCATTTCGGGCCGAACAGATCGTCGCCGACGCATGTGACGATATCGACTTGCCCACCGAGAAGTGCCGCCATCACTGCCTGGTTTGCGCCCTTACCGCCAAACCCCTGGTCGAAAGAACGACCAAAGACCGTTTCGCCGCGTTCGGGGACCCGGTGCAGATAACTCACGAGGTCGACCATGTTCGAGCCGACAACGGTAATCCTGCAGTTCCCGCTCTGTGCCATATCCAAAATTATCCCTGAATTCTGAGTTCTTCGTGGACCGGGCTACGCCGGCCGCTGCGCTTCGAGCCGCCACCGAGATCAGGCTGCCACAGAGGGTTTTGCCGGCCGGTTGCGATCCGTGCTCATCACCGCACGGATGAGGTCCTCTTCTCCAACCTCGCCTCCCTTGAACTCACCAGTCAGGCGACCGTGATGCATTGTGATGATGCGGTCGCTGAGCCCCAAGACTTCAGGCATTTCGGAGGAGATCAACAGCACCGCCATTGGTTCTGTTGCAACGTTTTGAATACCGGCACCATGGCAAGAAGAGCCTCTGACATTTTCGGAGGATTTGAATGTTCAAGGGCCGCCAGTTCGACCAGTCAGTGATCCTGCTTTGCGTGCGCTGGTACCTGGCCTATAGTCTGAGCTTGCGTGATCTGGAAGAGATGATGGCCGAGCGGGGCATTGCGGTCGACCACACGACCATTCACCGCTGGACCGTCCGTTACGCACCGCTATTGCTGGAGCGTTTCAACCGACGCAAGCGGTGCGTGACTGGCAGATGGCATATCGACGAAACTTACATCAAGGTCAGTGGCCAGTGGATGTACCTTTACCGCGCCATCGACAGCGTCGGTGACACGGTCGAATTCTGGTTCAGCGAGCAGCGTGACCTGCTGTCGGCCAAGCGGTTCTTCCGAAAGGCGCTGGCACGTCATGGCCGGCCCGACCGTGTCGTTATCGACGGTAGCCAGACCAACCTGGAAGCTATCGTTTCTTGTGATACCACAAATCGCTTGCAGGATCGCTTTCGGCGCCGGCTGAAGCCAATCGAAATACGCAAGAGCAAATATCTGAATAATCGGATTGAACAGGATCATCGGCGCATGAAGCGCCGTGTCCGGCCAATACTTGGCTTCAAATCACAGGCATCAGCCGCGATCATGCTGTCCGGCATCGAGATGGTCCACATGATGCGCAAGCAACAGGCGAGATACGCCTTCAATCCGAATCCATCCCTGGCAGAGCAGTTCGCAATTCTTGTCGCATAATTGGCCTCGGACCTGACCTCTTTGCGCTTCCAGTTAGCCGTTGCAACAAAACCGTGTGATTGCCTATCGGCAACCTCGTCGTCGAACAGCCTTCGACGGATTGGATGATTGGCTTC